>NZ_JBEPKD010000011.1:0-111095 GCF_040544555.1 Halalkalibacter oceani | reverse complement strand
CACCCTAGACACCCTTGTCGTTGGCTAACAGTTACAGTGACCTTCACTGCTCGGGACTTGAACCCTATAGCCCATGCACATGCCGGGCACACCAAAGAAAAATGAGCAGGAAAGAAACGCTCTCCTGCTCATCTTTATCGTGAAACAAACCGGTTCCCTTTCACCCAAAACCGCCACGGATATTCCCTTGCTTCACCGCTATTATCAATCCCGATCCGCGGACCGCTCCTAATGATTCCGGGCTGTCGGCCTTCGGCAATATACAAAGGAGGCTCAACAAACCGCCGCCCATAATCGTTGCGGTCGATGCCGAGCGCCTTCGTCAGCTTACCTGGTCCGTTCGTCAACTCCTGTTCTTTTTTCTTCTCTCCGCGTCTCTCATACATTAGCTCCAGTCCCTGATACGGCTCAACCGCGCGAATCAGCACCGCCTCCGGTTGATCAACTTTGCCGGAAACGACATTGACGAGACAATGGGTGTGCATCACATATGTATACACATAACCCGGGGCGGCAAACATGATTTCCGTTCGCGGCGTGCGCCGGTTGCCAAAGCTGTGCGCCGCGCGATCACCCGGTCCTATATACGCTTCCGTTTCCACAATCCAGCCGGAGGCCGTACCTGAAGCGCTCTCTTTCACGAGCAGTTTCCCAAGCAGCCCTTTCGCCAGCTCAAGAGTAGGCTGCTCAAAAAACGATTGCGGTAATGGCTGAACCTTCATCGTTCTCTCTCCTTCCTTCCAGCTGAGCGCCGGTTCCACGATTTGTCTTTCTTTCAAAAGAAAGCGATAAAACGGTATAATAAATTATAGCAAATATGTCCCAGTATCAATAACGAAAGGAGATTCCCAATGACCCGAACACTTATTATTACCCAGGACATCGAGAAAGGACTGCTGAACAAAGTCAAAGACACTCTCCCGGATTGGAATATAATCAGTGGAAGAAACAAGGAAGTTTGGCATGACAAATTGAACCAGGCCGAAATTATTGTCGGCTGGAAGAAAGAAATGGCCTCGGCCTGTCTGGAGCAGCCGGCAGAGCTTCGCTGGCTCCAATCATGGACGGCTGGCGTCAATAACCTGCCATTATCCAAGCTCAAAGAGCGCGATATCCTCGTCACCGGCGGGAATGGTGTTCACGCCTATCCTATTTCTGAAACAGTATTTGCCCTCATGCTTGCTCTTACCCGCAACATCCATACGTATGTCAGAAACCAGCAAAAGAAAGTGTGGCACGACGGCTCCATCCGTCTTGAGCTTCATCAAAAAACCATCGGCATTATCGGCGTAGGGGCGATTGGAAAAGAAACAGCGAAAATCGCCAAAGCATTTGGAATGACCGTGCTTGGTGTCAGACGGTCGGCGAAGCCAACGGATTATGTTGATGAGATGTATCCGATTGATGAATTAAACTCGATCCTGCCAAAATGTGATTATGTTGTTGTTACCCTCCCGCTCACAAAAGAAACGCATCACCTCTTTGGTCAAGAACAGTTTGCCAAGATGAAGCGCTCGGCGTTTTTCATCAATATTGGCCGCGGTGATATTGTCGACGAAGAAAGCCTGATTACAGCCTTGCAGCAGGAGCAGCTTGCCGGCGCCGGACTCGATGTTGTCTCAACCGAGCCGCTTCCGGCGGACAGTCCTCTCTGGGAAATGGAACAGGTAATCATTACGCCGCACACAGCCGGAGCCACCGAACATTATGCCCGGCGGTTAATCGAGGACATCTTTCTGCCAAACCTCAAAAGCTATTTAGCCGGCAACCAGCCCTCTCTAAATGTCATAGACTACGAGGCGGGATATTAAAGAGACTGGACCAAAAGGCTGTTTGGTCCAGCCCCAAAGCAATGAGCGTAACCGCCACGTTCTTTGAACGCGTGTTGTGAGCGGGTTTCTCACAACACGCTTGTGGCGAGTGAAGCCATTGCTGCTCTATGCTAATTGGTTTTGTCCCAAGCTCTTCCCCGGGGCGGTTGTATGTGCGCAGAACGAAGCCACTGCCTTCGCCAATTTCTACCTGTCCAGCGCGTCCAGAACAACAATTACCTTGAATAAGTCACCGTCAACCTCAATGGTCAGGCTGCCGCCGTGGAGGTCGATAATCGACTTGGCGATCGCCAGACCGAGACCGGAGCCTTCAGTATGACGGGAAGCATCACCGCGCTTGAACCGTTCGAATAACTCTTCACTATTGTCGCCAAGCTCGTATTTCGTTACATTTTTGAAGGTGATGATAACCTGGCCGTTCTCACGCTTGCTTGAAATATAGACCCTCGTATGCTCAAGCGAATAGTGTAAAATGTTGGCGATTACGTTATCGAATACCCGCCAAAGCTTTTGCCCATCAACGAATGCAAAGACATGCGTCTGTTCATGGGTGACGCGGAACTGTAATGTTGAAGCCTGAATCGTTTCATTATGCTCAGCGAGCGTCTGCTGCAGCAGCTGGACGATATCAGCCCGCTCTCTAACCAATTCAATGTTTCCACTGGCCATTTTCGAGGCTTCGAATAAATCATCAATTAACACTTTCAGCCGCTTTGACTTCCGATCGATGATTTCAATATACGCCTGCCGATCCTCGCTTGTCGTATCCGGCGCCTTGAGCAATTCGGTATAGGTAATAATCGATGTGAGCGGCGTCCGTAAATCGTGACTGACATTGGTGATCAATTCTGATTTTAACCGTTCACTTTTCGCCTGCTCCAGCTGTGATGCCTGCACGCCATCCTTCATTTTATTCATCGCATCAGCCAGCTCGCTTAGCGCCGACTTTCCTTTCACCGGCAAGTCAGCCGTCACCGCTCCTGTCGCCACAGTCGCCGCATGGCTGACAATTTTGTTGAAATACCCGACTTGCTTCAACAGCCAGAGCATAAGCGGTCCTCCAACAAGGAACAAGACTATGGCATATGGAATAACGAGAGTTGGCTCAACACCGATAAAAATCGCGCCAAAGCCCATCAAGTAAATCATTCCAAGAAGAACGGTCATTTGCGTACCGACCTTCCGATTCGAAAATGTTTCCGTAATTGCCCGAATGATCCTGCAGAGCAGGGTTCTCTCCCAATAAAGTCCCCACTCATCTTTTTCTTTGGCAACGGTCAGTAAGTAGCTGCCTTGAACTAGACAGAGACCGATCAGAACTGCCGCGAGCAGCCAGTTGATGATAAAGCCCTCCAGCATATAATAAAGATTGTAAGACAGACTGTAGCCGAGCGGCTTTCTTGCCAATGAATCAACGAAATCCAGGGCGAGAAAGACTAGAATGATAAACAGGATCACCCCGGCGTCCTGCGGCATCCGCTTATAAAGCTCCAACCCTTTTTGATAAGGAAGAACCTCTTTAAAAGGAATTCTTTTTCTTCTAAAGATCATCGCGCAGGTTAAAAGAAGCCCCAATGAAAAATATCCTGCTAATAGCCACTGCGTCTGTTGATAATGATCGTACGATTCCATAATGAAATTATTTGTCCGATCCTTTGGAATGGCAATAACGCCTTCGATATTGCCCATATCCGCATAGGAGAAAAGCGGAAAGCCGTCGTCCGCGTGTACCAACTGGCCATCCATCGGCAAATACTCACCGTTTTCACCTGAATAGCGCTTCATAAATATCATCTTATCCGTGGAAAATACTTGGTCGAAATCGGCAATATTCAAGGTCGTATTCGTATAAATATTACCCCTACCCGTATCCTCTAAATAATACGTAAAAATGCTTTTATACGTTAAAAAAGCCGCACGTTCTCTCTCCAGCTCCTGATAGTATTGATCGACCTGCCTTGCTTTCATATTGCGAATCTTCGCTTCAATATGCTCATCGCTATTAAAATTAAGCGTAATATCCTCTATCTTCGCATCGCGTTCCTCCCGGTAGGCTGAGGCGAGTTCTTCATTCCCTTCACTTTGCGCGAATTGAATATCAGCTTCATACTGCGCGTTAATCGATGATATCTGTTCTGTTAAATCGCCATAGCGATAGCGATGCTCTTCAATTTCTTCCTGCGAGACAGTGATCCGTTCCTTCGCTTCTTCCCTGGATAGGTCGTTCAGCTCAAATAAATGCAAATAGCTGATAAATTGCGCAAGCTCATAGTCAAACTCGTCTGTTTCAAAATAACTTTTTTTCGTATATTCACTGCTGAAAACAAGACCGGCCATCATTCCACTGACCCCAAAGGCAATCAGCAAAAGCCAAATTCCCACTCTCACTCTATTTTTCCATTTTATATCCAACTCCCCATACCACCTTTACATATCTTGGATTCTTCGGATCAATCTCAATCTTTTCCCGTATTTTACGGATATGAACGGCAACCGTATTTTCCGCATTGTAGCAAGGCTCGTTCCAAACCCGCTCATAAATTTCCTGAATCGAAAAGACCCTGCCGGCATTTCTCATTAAGAGCTCGACAATTTTATATTCAATCGGTGTCAATTTGACCGCCTCTCCATGAACGGCAACCTCCTTCGCCGCCGGATCAAGCGTCAGCCCGTGCAAATCAATAACTCTCGCTCCACCTTCATACGTGCCAAGCGTGACGTAGCGTCTAAGCTGCGACTTCACCCGGGCAATCAGCTCCAGCGGATTAAACGGCTTTGTCACATAGTCATCGGCGCCGACCTGCAGTCCGAGAATTTTATCAATGTCCTCACTTTTCGCACTAAGAATAATAATTGGGATGTTTTGCTTTTCACGAATCTTAAACGTTGTCGCTATCCCATCGAGCCGGGGCATCATCATATCAAGAATGATCAAATGCACGGTCTGCTCATTCAGAACATCAATCGCTTCAATCCCGTCCTTCGCCTGAATGACTCTCATTCCCTCGTTGCGCAAATAGATCTCGATGGCATCGCGAATCTCTGTTTCATCATCAACGACTAATACCGTGTACGGCTCCATTTCCGTTCTCCCCTTTCCTGTCTAACGTAGTATAGCATGTCTCTCATTTCCCGCTCACTCAGTATAAACAGGAAATCTTAACATCTCCTTACTGAATTTCTTAAGAATTTCTTAACATTACAAGCTGGCAGAAAGAAGCGGCGTACGTAACCGTTACAACTTTTCAAAGGTGGCTAAAAACGAGATTCTTTTAGACATCCGCGAAACGCCATTCCTTGAATTACCCCCAAATTTTTATTCTTCTTATCTAATAGAGGGGCGTGTGACAGGCGACAAAATGTTTTACAGTTATTGGTTTTACTAAAAAATTTTTCATCATTAAATAAATTTATAAAATTAAAAATATTGACTTTTATTTAATTAAATAATAAACTCAGTTTTGTAAACGCTTTCTTTATACTCCTTTTTTTAACTCAATTTCCGTAATTGATCTTAAATATAAGCGAGTTTTTAGAAAGCGTTTTCTATTTTGATAAAGGGGGACTACTATGAAAAAATTTGTTGCTAGTTTATTCTTTGTATGCTTCATGCTGCTTTTGGCTGCCTGTGGGGGTACAGAATCAACTTCCGATGACGGAGCCGGAGAGCCGGCTGACACGGAAGAACCAGCTGAAAATGGAGAAGACACAACAACGGAAAGCGAATCGGAGACATCATTCCCTGAACAAAACATTACATTAATTGTTCCTTTTGATGCCGGAGGAGGAACCGATGCGACGGCAAGAGCCCTCGCCTCTGCCGCCGAAAAGCATCTCGGTGCTTCGATCGGCGTCGTCAATCGTAGCGGCGGCGGCGGTGCGGTTGGAATGTCTGAGGGAGCCAATGCCTCACCCGACGGATACACGGTGACGATGGTAACGGTCGAGCTGGCAACCCTGCCTCACTTAGGACTTGCTCCGATCACACATGAAAACTTTGCGGGAATCGGCCAAATAAACTTTGACCCGGCGGCGGTAACTGTTCCGGCTGATGCCCCTTATGATACATTGGAAGAATTTATTGAATATGCGAAGGAAAACCCTGGACTGCAAATGGGGAACTCCGGAACTGGCTCGATCTGGCATCTTGCCGGCGCTTCGATCGAACAAGCGACAGGTACGGAATTCAACCATGTGCCATTTGATGGAGCAGCGCCTGCTGTCACAGCATTGCTTGGCGGACATATTGATGTCGTCCCGGTCAGCCCGGCGGAAGTATTGACTCATGTCGAGGCTGGCACATTAAAAACGCTTGCCGTGATGTCAAATGAGCGCTCACCTGCCATGCCTGATGTGCCTACTTTTACCGAACTCGGAATTGATGCTGTCGCTGTTGGTCCTTGGCGTGGACTTACCGTGCCGAAGGATACACCGCCAGAAGTCATTGAAGTGTTGACAGAGGCATTTAGTAAAGGTGCACAGGAAGAAGAGTTTATCGAGTTTATGGACAATAACGGCTTAGGGATTGTGATTCTGGACGGTCCTGAATTTGAAGCGATGATGCAGGAATCCCATGATTTCTATGGAGAGCTGATTCCAGACCTTGGCTTAGACGAATAACCAGCAATAAACAGACGCGGAAATGACATTCCGTTGTTCAGGCGGCCCCGGACCTATATCGTCCTTCCGGGCCGCCGGCTATTTCTTTTCTATATGAGGTGATCATATGACAAAAGCCAATCATGATGTACTAATCAGCATTTTTGTAATGGGATTTGCTGTCTTTTTCTTTTATCTTACTTTCCAATTTCCGACCGGCAACCCGCAGGATATGGGTCCGGCCTTCATGCCGAGAGCCTACGCCATCATGATTATGATCCTTGGACTATTGTTATTTTTCAAAGGGTTAAAAGGCGGCCAGCAGACCGGGAAAAAAGGAACAAAACTCGTCTTAATGACGATTGGTTGGCTTTTTATTTATATTTTTTTTGTCCCGATTATTGGTTTCCATATTATGACACCAATCTTCTTATTTGTTTTCCTGTGGATGGTCCGTGAACGCCGGCTTATCCCGTTGCTCGCCATCCCACTTCTCACAACTGTTCTTATCTTTTTCTTTTTCAAACAGCTTCTCAATGTTCCGATTCCGGCAGGGACGTTATTTTAAGCAGTGAGAGAAGGCAAGTTCTCGTCGGAACTTTGCATGGAATGGTTCTCCACCTTAATTCCGGCTCCCGCTCTCTCGCCCGTCACGGACTTGTGGCAACTGTCGCCATTTGCCAATAGGTCAAAGCTAGTTTTTGTCTCAAGCTCACTTGCAGAACGGGCTCACTGCTTCATTTTCGGCTTGGAACAGGCTGCTGAGACAGCCCCATTATGTTAAGGAGGGATCACATGGACTTATTTATTCAAGGCTTGAGCAACATTTTTACGATTCAGGTACTCGCTATCCTCCTGCTTGGATCGGCTGTTGGAATATCAATCGGTTCACTGCCGGGGCTGACAGCGACAATGGGCGTAGCCTTGATTTTACCGATTACATTTGGAATGGAGGCCGTCACCGGTATTCTATTACTGGTCGGCGTTTATTTTGGCGCGATTTACGGCGGCTCGATCACAGCGATCCTTTTGCGGACGCCGGGTACCCCTGCGTCTGCGGCAACGGCAATTGAAGGCTATGCGCTTTCCCAAAAAGGCTATGCCCAAAAAGCGCTGACGGTTGCGACTTTATCCTCTGTCACAGGCGGCATCCTCAGCGTTCTTGTGCTAATCTTAATTGCGCCGAAGCTAGCCAGTTTTGCTTTGCAATTCAGCGCGCCGGAATCTTTCGCGCTGGCATTTTTTGGATTATCGATTATTTCAAGCATCTCCGGAAACTCCCTTGTGAAAGGATTAATTTCCGGCTTTGTCGGCTTACTCATTGCCACGATCGGCCTTGACCCGATGGGAGGCTTTCCGCGCTTTACGTTTGACAGTCTTAATTTAATGAACGGGGTAAACTTCATTCCTGTAATGATTGGCCTGTTCGCCGCGGCGACCGCCCTGGAATCGCTGGAAGATCTCTTTTCCGCTTCAACGAAGAAAGTGAGCGATACGCTGAAAAAAGCCAAATTAAAATGGGTGGAGTTCCGCTCTCTCACGGTTACGATTTTGCGATCCTCGGCGATCGGTACCGGCATCGGGATGATCCCGGGAGCCGGCGGCGATATCGCTGCCTTTGTTGCTTATAATGAAGCAAAACGGTTCGCGAAAAAAACCGACCAATTCGGAGAAGGCGAAATAAAAGGAATTGCCGCACCTGAAGCGGCCAATAATGGCTCGACGGGAGGAGCGATGATTCCGTTATTAACATTAGGAATCCCCGGCGACGCTGTCACCGCCGTCATGCTCGGCGCTCTAATGGTACAAGGCTTACAGCCGGGACCGTTGCTGTTTGATACGAATGCCGAGCTCGTCTACACCCTCTTTGTCGGGATGCTTGCAGCCAATTTAATCATTCTGCTGTATGGAATGCTTGGTATACGCTTATTTACAAAGGTGCTGCTCGTTCCAAAAGCATTTCTCGCGCCGATTATTCTCGTGCTATGCGTCATCGGTTCCTATTCCTTAAACAACAGCTACTTTGATGTTTGGGTCATGCTTGTGTCAGGAATAATCGGTTATATTATGCTGCGCTATGGCTTCCCTGCTTCCCCGGTGATCCTTGCCCTGATCCTTGGACCGATGATGGAGGCGAATTTCCGGAGAGCGCTCGTCATGTCCGAAGGCAGCTACAGCGTCTTTTTCAGCCGGCCGATTTCAGTCACTCTGATTATTCTTGGGCTGTTCACGCTGCTAACTCCATTGATCAAAAGCTGGTATCAAAACAGACGGATCGACAATAAGCAATCACTTGACCTGTAAGGAAATGGCGGTTCCGCTTCACCATGAGCGGACCGTGACGGCTTCCAACCGCCCGTCCAACATGGCATTTTGCATGAGCGGTTACTCGTGAGCAGGAGAACAAACCAGACCTCCTGCCCACTTTGTGCTTTCATCCCTCCCTAGTCATCCTCCCAAAACAGTTCATCCAATGTGCGGGAAAGCGCTTTGCAAATAGCAAGACAAAGGCTGAGGCTCGGATTATACTTCCCGAGTTCAATCAGCCCGATCGTTTGTCGTGAAACGCCAACGATTTTGGCAAGCTGCTCCTGTGATAAATCCTTTTCGACGCGCGCCATTTTCAATTTGATATTCTTCACGGTTGATCACTCTCTTCATCTTCCTCAAGCTCCCGCTCTATCGCCCGCTCACTTCTTTTTAACGCAGCCTGATGGGAGATAACTAAAATGAGAACAAGGACTGGAACATACATAATCAAGGACGCTAAAAAGACGATCCCAAAATAAGAGAAGCTTTGAGCGGCTCCTTCTCCATAAACAATCGCGCTGCGAATGCCAAAAAACAGCGCGATCACCACGCCAACCGCTAACCCTATGATGATATTCTTCTTATTCATCGACAGCCTGCTTTCCCGGTCATGAAGCTCTACTTCGGCAGAAAAGACACCAAGATTAGCCGACCTCACTGCATAATAAACACCCTGACTAAATAAGATAACCAGTTCAGTTACGACCAGTCCTAACTGAACACCATGGATAATCGTTTTTACGACGATGGAGCCGATACAAATAAGCAAGACTAGCATGTAAATCTCACGGTAAATTTTATTTTGTAAATGAACGATCCTTTCATCGACGCTGGCGCTTCCTTTAAACAGGTTCATCCCGCTCACCCTCATTTCCTTTAAGATACTCATATTATATAATATATTCATCTTTTTGCAATATATATATGTCATTTTGTATCATAAAATAGTCATCAGCCGATTTACCATAATCGACTGATGACTTTGTACGTTCTTATTTAAACACCGGAATAGGCGAGAAATCCGCCGTCAACCGGGACTGTAATCCCTGTAACAAACCCGGACATATGCTCGTCGACCAACCAGAGCAATGTACCGAGCAAATCCTCGGGCTTGCCGAAACGTTTCATCGGAGTGTGAGTAATAATTTTCTCCGAGCGCTCTGTTAATGAACCATCCTCATTCGTTAACAGCCGGCGGTTTTGCTCGGTGAGGAAGAAGCCAGGCGCGATCGCATTGACACGCACGCCAGCCGGTGCAAGATGAACGGCGAGCCATTTCGTGTAATTTTCCACCGCCGCCTTCGCGGCGCTGTAAGCCGGGACCTTCGTCATCGGGGAAGGTGCGCTCATCGATGAAATGTTGATCATTACCGCGCCCGGACGGTTGATCATCCGTTTGCCGAACACCTGGCTCGGGATAACCGTGCCGATAATGTTTACGTTAAAGACGAACTCAAATCCATCTCCCGTTAAATCAAAAAAGCTCGTTACATCCTCATTCCCGATATCCTCAGGCTGCAATGTTTCCTTCGTCGTCGTCCCCTGCGGATGATTGCCACCTGCTCCGTTGATTAAAATATCACACGGTCCGAATGCTTCATAGACAGCAGCCTCAGCGGCCTGAACGCTTTTGACATCCGTCACATCACAAGAAACGGCCAGCGCCGTCCCCCCTGCCGCCACAATATCATCGACAACGAGCTTTCCTTTTTCTGCACTGCGATTTAAAACCGCGACCTTAACTCCCTGACGGCCGAGCTCTCTTGCCATCGCTCCACAAAGCACCCCGCTGCCCCCTGTAATCACTGCCACTTTTCCAGCTAAATTTTCATTTTTCATTCGCATGACTGCTCCCCCTTAAGCTGACTCAGCGTATCCCAGATTCCCCATACATACATAATCCCTAGCGCCCGGTCATAAAGGCCGTAGCCCGGGCGGCACTGCTCATCCCAAATATGACGGCCGTGGTCGGGGCGCGCGTAGCCTTTGAAATTCATGTCATGATACGCTTTAACGATACTCGTAATATCAACGGTGCCATCCTTTGTCCGGTGAGACGTTTCAATAAAGTCCCCATTTTCAAACAGTTTCACATTGCGAATATGGGCGAAAGCAATTCGGTCACCAAACTCCTTAATCATCTTTACCAGATCATTCTCGCCGTTCGCGCCGAGCGAGCCGCTGCATAAGGTGACCCCATTGGCCGGGCTATCGACCAGCTGCAATATTTTGCGGATATTTTTCTGATTGGTGACGATCCGCGGCAGGCCGAATACAGACCATGGCGGGTCATCAGGATGAATTGCCATCGTTATACCATATTTCGCCGCGACGGGAACGACTTCCTCTAAGAAGTAACGCAGATTTTCCCATAAATCCGCCTCGGTAACCCCCTGATAACGCGCAAACAGCTCCGTCAAATATTTCAACCGTTCAGGCTCCCAGCCGGGCATCGTAAAATCTTCATGCTTCGTTATTTGCTTTACCAACTCCAATGGGTCCATATCGTCCAGCTTCGCCCTTTCATAAAAAAGGCCGGTCGACCCATCCGGATGCGGTTCAAAAAGGTTCGTGCGCACCCAATCAAACACTGGCATAAAATTATAGCAAATCACCTTAACTCCGACTTGAGCGAGACGTTCAATCGTGATCTTATAATTTTCGATATACGTATCCCGTGTCGCTGCCCCCAGCTTAATATCCTCATGAATATTCACGCTCTCAACGACGTCAATATGTAAGTTGTACTTTTCAGCCTCCTGCTTGATCTTCAGCATCCGTTCAAGCGGCCACGCTTCTCCGGCCGGGATATCATGAAGAGCCCAAGCGACTCCTTCCACCCCTGGAATTTGCCTTATATGGTTCAGCGGAACCGTATCGTTTCCCTCACCAAACCAGCGGAATACCATTTTCATCTGATGTGAACCTCCGTTCTAGTGAGCTTCCAGTAAATAGGAATGAATATTGTGAAAGCAAATATTTTCAACAAGCTCTCCTAAAAAAGCGTAATCATCAGGGTATTCTCCATTTTCGACCCAATGACCAATCAGGTTGCAGAGAATCCGTCTGAAATATTCATGCCTTGTGTAAGACAGGAAGCTCCTGGAATCCGTCAGCATACCAACAAAGCTGGAGAAGACGCCGACATTAGCGAGAATTTTCATTTGCTCTTCCATTCCGTCCCGCTGGTCGTTAAACCACCAGGCCGTGCCAAATTGAATCTTCCCCGGCCTGCCGCCTTGAAAATTGCCGGCCATTGACGCGACCATATAATGATCACGTGGGTTCAGGTTATAGAGAATCGTTTTCGGAAGCTCATCCGTCTGATCAAGTGTATCAAGCAGCCGGGCGAGGTCTTCAGCATACGTAAAATCGGCAATTGAATCAAACCCGGCATGCGCCCCTACCATCCGCTGCATTTTCGTATTCGTTCTCCGCAAAGCGCCAATATGAAACTGCATCGCCCATCCTTTTTCCGCATACATTTTTCCGAGCGCCAAAAGAGTCGCTGTACGCAGCTTCAATGCTTCTTCGGCAGTCAGCTGCCGGCTCACAATCCGCTTTTGAAACAGCTGCTCGATTTCCTGCTCCGTTGCTTGCTGATAGAAAGGCTGATCAAGGCCGTGATCTGACAAGCGGCAGCCTGCATCATGAAAATAGGCGACCCGCAGCTCCAAGGCAGCAATAAAATCGCGGTACGTTGTAATCTGCATGTCAGTGACCGCTTCAAGCTTGTGCAGCCAGTCGTCAAAGCCGGCCAATTCAATTTGCAGCGCCTCATCCGGCCTGAAAGTAGGTAATACACTGACCTCAAAGGATTGATCCTCTTTCAACTGCTTATGATATTCCAGCGAATCAACCGGATTATCCGTCGTGCATAATGCTTTGACGTTGAATTTTTGAATCAATTCCCGCGCGGAAAAGGATGGCTTCTGCAAAAGCTCGTTGCATGTCTGCCAAATCAATTCCGCATTGGCGGGGGTTAAAATCTCCTCAATACCAAAACAGCGCCGCAGCTCTAAATGAGTCCAGTGATAAAGCGGGTTCCCTATTAAATGGGGGACGGTTTCAGCCCATTTCTGAAACTTTTCCCTTTCATCCTTCTCTCCGGTAATATACGCTTCTTCAATACCACGGGCGCGCATCGCCCGCCATTTATAATGGTCATCACTTAGCCACGCTTCCGTTATCGTTTGGAACTGTTTGTTTTCCGCAATGTCTTGTGCCGATAAATGACAGTGATAATCAAAGATCGGCATCTCCTTCGCAACATCATGATAGAGCCGTTTCGCGGTCTCCGTTTCTAACAGGAATTCCTCGTCCATAAAGGTTTTCATTTGCTCACCCCACTTCATTTATCTCATTAACAATTCCGGCAAAAACATGACAATCTGCGGGAAAATCGTCATTAACGCAATCAGCACAATCACCGCCAGTAAAAAAGGAGTAGCCGATTTTATATAATCCGCAACTGAAACCCCGGTTAACGAACATACCGTATACATCGTCACCCCTACCGGCGGAGTCATCCCTCCCATCGTCACAATCGTCATCATGATGACGCCGAAATGAACCGGGTCGACGCCGATACTAGTCACGACCGGCAGCAGAATCGGAGTCAGAAGAATCGTATTCACCGTGCTTTCCATCACCATGCCGGCAAGCAATAAAAACAGCAGAACAATCAACATGATGATCACCGGATTTTCCGTAATGCCTAAAAGGGTATTGACCGTCGTCTGCGGAATTCTGGCAAACGTAATCGCATAGCCTAAAATCGAAGCCGCAGCAATTATCAGCATGATGACCCCGTTATCTTCGACCGTATCCTTCAGCACCGTGCGCATGCTTTTCTGATCAAGCTCGCGATAGACGAACTTCCCGATAATGAAAGCATAGACGACAGCAAAGGCGCCCGCTTCAGAAGGAGTAAACACGCCAAAACGGATTCCGACAATTAAAATAACCGGAAAGAGCAAGCCCCAAAAGCTTTCTTTAAAGGCGACCGCGACTTCCTTAAATGTCGCCCGCCGCGGCCGATCAAGGTCGTAATCATTTTTCTTGGCGATCACGAAGGCGGCGATCATTAAGAGCAATGTCATCAAAATCCCCGGAACGATCCCGGCAATAAACAGCTGTCCAATCGAAACCTGACCGACAAACCCATAGAGAATAAGCCCAATGCTCGGTGGAATCGTCGCCGTAATTAAAGCACTGACGGCAATGACAGCAACCGAGTAACCACCGGAGTAGCCTTTTTGCATCATTTGCGGCGCCAAAATTCGACTTTGCATCGCCGCATCGGCATTGGCCGAACCGGAAATCCCGCCCATTAGCGCACTAAGAACGATTGAGACGTGTGCCAGGCCGCCAACCAAATGGCCGGTGAGCGCGTTGGCAAACCGGATCAGACGCTTCGTAATCCCGGTCGCATTAAGCAAATTCCCTGCGAGAACAAAGAATGGAACGGCCAGAAGCGGGAAGGACTGTGTTCCCGACACAAAGCGCTGTATTGCTAGGTTAATAGGCAAATTTGGTTCAAGAATAAAAAAGAGCAAACCGGAAATCCCAATCGTAAAAGCGATCGGCATATTCAGTAACAATAAAACCACAAAGACTATCACGACGATCAGCATCCCGGCACCTCCCTGCAGCAAGCCTCTGCATTCAAATGACATCTCTTATTCATCATCTCTACCTACTTTACGATTCCGCTGCGCAGACAGCGCCCGGCTCCATTTAAAAATAAGTGTCAGCAGCATCAAAGAACAGCCAACCGGAATCGCCGTTGTAATATAGGAATAGCTCAACGGCAAGTTTTGAATCGATCGCAATGAGTGATGCAGACTATGCTGAAAGCCATAATAAATCATGAAAATCAGAAACGCTCCCACGAGGAGATCCATCAGAACCGCTACGGCGATTCTCACCTTCTCCGGCAGTTTTTCCGTCAGAATATTAACGCCAATATGCCGGTTGTTCCGCAATGCCTGATTTGCCCCGAGAAAAATAATCCAAATAAAGAGAAGCTGGGCCATTTCGACTGACCAGGCAACAGGAAAGCCCCCCCATCTAAATACAGCTGCAAAAAATACTAATCCGACAACGGCGATTAATAAAAGCTTCGTCAGCTTTTCTTCTATTAAAATGATATATTTTTGCACTTTTAACATGAAGGTCACCTTCCCATTTCTCATCCTTACTCGTTTTCGCCCGGCCTTCTGCCGTTTTAATGCCCTAACAGCTCATTGATTTGCTCGCGCAGCTCGGCATAGCCTTCGAACTGCTCATACACTGTATCTGTCGCTTCTCTGAAAGGAGCGGTATCTACTTCGATAATTTCCATTCCTGCCTCAGCCATCATTGCTTCATACTCATCGAGTTGATCCATCACACGCTGCGAGGCAAACTCCCCGCCGGCCACAGCTTCCTCCAGCACAATCGTTTGATATTCCTCTGGTAAACTGTTAAACCATGTATCGCCAATCACGAGCCCTGTTACCAACTGAAAATGAGCGGTTTTCGATAAGTAATCAGCCACTTCATACAAACTTGCTCCGTGAGTGGCAGGATGCTGCGCCTCGGCGCCATCAATAACGCCCTGCTGAATTCCTGAATAAACCTCAGCCCAGGCCAGTCCGGTTGGGTTGGCTCCCATCGCCTCAATTGATTTTAGAAAGACGTCGGCGCCAATCGTCCGAATGCTTAATCCATTCAAATCGGCAGGCTCATGGATCGGCTTATTCGTCACCATATGACGGGCACCCTGGTACCAGTTCATCGACAAAATTTTCAAATTGTGTTCAGCCGCCAAATCATCCGCCCAGCCCTGAAACAAGTCGGATGTGGTCACCGTCTTGATTTCCTCGTAATCTTCCAGCAAATAAGGCCCTTGCAAAATTCCCATCTCATGATTAAAATCGGCCATGATGCCGGCATCGGCCACCGTTCCGACGTTTGCACCGGCCATCGCCTGCTCTTGAATTTCCGCCGTATCACCTAATTGCGAGTTTGGATAAATCTCGACCGTTAAGTCTCCGTTTGTACGCGCTTCCACATTGTTTTTAAATTCAACCAGCCCTTCATAGATTGGATCATTTTCTGTCACAACAATACCAATGTTTAATGCATAGCTTCCCTCTTCGGAGCCTTCAGATCCTCCTGAATCCCCTGTCGCATCCCCTCCTGAGCTTTCTTGATTGCCGCCGCAGGCAGCCAAAAGAAGTAAAAGAATCAAGCTTCCTAGAAAAAACGCTTTCTTCATCATCCTATTTCCCCCTTATGCTTGGTTTTGTCTATGACAAAGGAAATTCCATCCATGTCACCGCTTTCATATAATCGCATTCAAGCTTGTCTACCATAAAACACTTTTCTCGGCCGTAGCCTTGTAAAAATATTGCGGGTACTCCTGCATGAACTTGGCAAAATCAATTGATTGAAGCCCCATATGATCCGTCATAACTTGACGCGCTTGATCACGTTTATTCTTTCTCATGCTGTCGATAATTTGCTCATGCTGTAATAAAAGTGTTTCCCAATGATAGTTCGAAGCAAGGCTAAGCATCCGGATACGATTCAGGTTGAACATCATTCCCTGCATATAATCCCAGACACGCAGCTTGTTACATGCTTCAAAAATCGTTTTATGAAAATCCTGATCGTACTCGAAGAAATCCTCATACCGCTTTTCGGCGATGCTGTTCTTTTGCATTTGCAGATTCTCCTCAAGCTTGACCAGCATCTCTTCGGAAACATGGTCAAATGCCAATTCAACAGTGGCAATCTCTAATGTTGCCCGCATGTACCTCGCCTCTTCCACATGCTCTGGATCAATCAACGAAATAAACGAGCCGCGCTGCGGATAGACTACGATCAGCCCTTCCTGCTTAAGCCGCAAAAACGCTTCCCTGACCGGAGTCCGACTGACATTAAGCTTTTCTGCAATTTTGTTCTCTGTAATTTTTTGTCCTGGAACTAAATTGAACTTCACAATCTCGTTTTTGATAATGTTGTACACGTTTGTTTGCACGGTATTCGTATTCTCGTTATGAATCATGACAACTCCACCTTTTTTAGTTCCAAAATAACAGATGATTAGCAATTAATCTATTTGCATACTTGTATACTACAATACATGTATTCCAGATGTCAAAACATTTTCGCAATTTCGATCAAGTTTACTTGCGTGCATTTTGGTATTCTACAAATGAAGGAGGGTGGATATGAAACATGACAGTACGGTGAATAAAGCGATTTACTACATTGAAACCAACCTTGATTGGCCATTGACATTAAACGAGGTCGCCACTCATGGAGGCCAATGCAAAACTTCCTTTTTTGTATCTCGAAGAAGAGTAATGGCTCCGCGCGTTGCGCGCCTTGCTTCGAGAAACCCACTCATAGCAAGACTTTCAAACCCAGGCAACGGCTACGCCCATTACGAAAAAGCTGCTGAAAAGGTAAAAATCGTACTTTTTCAGCAGCTTTCTCATTTTCACCGGATTTTTCAGCAGGCACTCGGCTACACAATCAGCGACTATATTCGCTTCAGGAGACTCGCCCAGGCCGCTAGTCTGCTGATTCAGAGCGACAGGAAAATTCTTGAGCTCGCCTTTGATTTTCAGTTTGAATCACAGGAAGCTTTTACGCGAGCCTTCAAAAAAGTGTACCGGCTTCCACCTGGAAAATATCGAAAACTCATGACCCCGCTTTTGCGGCAAAAGGAGGAAACAACGATGACTCAGGCTAAACAAGAACCGATAAAGGGCTGGTTCCTTAGCGGCAGCACACCGTACAGCTATGAAATGGGGATCGATCACAAAGTCTACCATCATGGGCGCTCGGCGGGTTACTTGAAGTCCTTGGCTAGGCAAGAGGTTAGCGGTTTCGCTACGATGATGCAGGAGTTCAGAGCAGATGCTTATCGGGGTAAACGCCTCAAGCTGTCAGGATTTTTGAAAACAGAAAATGTTGAACGGTTTTCCGGACTGTGGATGAGAGTCGATGATGCCTCTTCAGACATCCTCCAATTTGATAATATGAGCAACCGTCCGCTGAAAGACAGTCAGAACTGGAACCATTATGCGATTGTACTTGATATTCCCGACACAAGCGCCGTCATTTCATTCGGTGTCCTCTTAGAAGGAAAAGGCTGCATTTGGGTAGACAGCCTGAAGTTTGACGTGGTGTCCAGCCAGGTTCCGACGACGAATCTTGATTTTGCGGAATCCTTACCCGATCAGCCGGTCAATCTGTCATTTGAGGAAAGTGACTAAGCAAAAAAAGTCCGTACCGGGATTTCCTCGGTACGGACTTGGCGCAGGGCGGAACCACTGCCGGCGTTTATTTCGCTTACTTTCTCCCACATGCTTCGGTAAGCTTCGTAAAATTTATGTAATGGTTCATCTTGATAGCGGCTAGTTGCAAGAGTATCCTCCAAAACGCGACGGAGGTACTGGACATCACTTTCAATGTTAGCAGCGATTTGACTAAGCTGAGCTTTATGTTGTCTCTCTGCCACCTTCTTTAATTCTGTCTGAAAGCTCGTCAAATAACTTTCAAAGTCATAAACGAGATTTGAATGATCATTAAGAAGGAACAAAGCGTCCAAAAGATTCGATCTGTGCAACGTCATACTATCAACGAGTTGATGGATAGAATGTAGATGAAGATGTTCCTCCTCGGCATTGGCCGCATTCTCAAGCTCGCCAATTTCATCAACAATTCTATCTAAATAGTCAACTTGATGATAGAGCGTATAGGAATACATCTGACTCACTCTTTCTTTATAAAGAAGCAGTTCCTGTTCTGCTGACTTTTTTTCATTGTAGAAATAGAGTGTGCTGATCATCAACAGCAAGAGTATGACAGACAAAACGAAAAGCGTTTTCTTCATTCCATTGTCCTCCAAAAAACGGTATTTCTACTAGTATATCAAAAAAATCGCAGCCAGGACCTTGATCAGCGTCCGGGCTGCTACTAGCTTTTCCGTTTGTTAGTAAAGCACATCAGCCTGTCTTTCCCGCCGCCATCTCACGACGATCAGGATTATGGCGCCGGTAATCAGGCAGCCATATAAGAGCGGCTGCATGTAGACCGGCAGCCAGAAAGTGGTCAAGTGCTCAAGCAAGTAGTCAAGCCCAATCGAAAAGCTGACAAAAGCAAGCGGCACCTGAACGCCGACCGCGCTAATATAATTCGGGACGACACTTGAAATAAAGAAAATAAGCAGCGTGAAAAGAAAGCCGAGTAAATAAACAGCGCCGACCGTCAGCGCGATATAATCACTGAACGTCAGATCAAACCAGGAAATCATCTCATAATTAAAGAATGAATTGATCGGCGCATCTAAAAACATGGCGGTGTTATTCCCGCGATAAAGCAGGAAGAGCGCCGCCAAATAAACTGTAATTAGCAAAAAGCTGGCGGTCAGAGAGGCAAAAAGCTTTGTAATCAGCAGCGGCCGCCCTTTCTTGAATGTATATTGCAGCTCGACGAGACGAGTGCGGCGATCCCGCAAATAGACCGGCGTCAGCAACACCATTAAACTAAGCAGGATCAACACCGCCGTATAAGTGATCAACGAATTGTAATTAGAAAAAATTTCACCCGAGAAAATCGCCGTTATCTGCCCGCTGTCAATTAATTGCTGCTCCCGCGCCTGATGGGCTTCATTGTAATCATTTGACAGCGTACCAATCCTGCTATAGCGTTCGATCATATATTCACGTGCCTGCAGCTCCCAGAAAAGATCCACCCCCTCGTCAAACAAAAGCCGGCTGCTAAGCTCATATTCCCCCTCACCGGAACGGTTTCTAAAATCGGCATAGGTCCCCATTCCGGCTTCAACGTATTCGGGGCGCGCCTGCAAAAATTGGTCGGCCTCAGCGACCCGTTCTTCATATTTTTCCTGGAAATGAACGAACTCCTCTTCATCGAAAAACCGGCCATAATCCTCCCTCATCTCGATTAAAACAAGATGACTGTCGCCGTTCGGTCGGCCATTTGGAAAGTGGTCGAAATAAAAGCTGATAAACAGCTGATAAAACAAGGAGGCGACAATGAAAAGGAGCAGCATGATTTTCCAGGTAAACAACTTCTTAAGTTCATGTAAAAAAATCCTCATCAGTTTCTCCTTTTATAGATTGGATTTGCCAAAGCGTTTCAGTGCAAAGATTGAAGCAAGAGCTACTATAATCGTCCAGCTGAGAATCGTTGCCTGTTCATAATAGGAAAAGATCGTTAATGTTCCAATGCCCGTCCACCAAATATGCGGATTAAGAATGAGCGTAAAGGGAGTAAACATCGTGACAAACAACAGATTTGACGATGTCGGGACAATGCCGGGCAAAAGCACCGCCGCGCCAAAGATAATCGCAAATGTAATAAAGACGAGATAGCTGTTGCGAATAAAAAGAGCGAGCACAGCCGTAAAAGCAGTAAACAGCAGCTGGCAAAGATAAACAAGCACTATGGAAGCCAATAAATATTCCGCAAATGACAGGCTCCACCATGAAAGATAGGTCATTCCTGATTCACTGTTGAACTGGCTGCTGATCGGCACATGCCAAAGCCCGCTGTAATCAAACCTGAGAAAATACGCCGCCAAGGTCGAGCCGATGAGGATGGTGGTGACAAGGAGACTTGCTCCGAGCGACACGAGCAGCTTGTCCAGCTGCAGCCGTCTGCCCCTTTTCGTCGTATAGGTCACAAAGGCGGTGCGGTTTTCAAATTCATACGTGAGCAAAAAGCCCGTCATCAGGACAATGAGAATCAGCGATTCATTAAGCAGAGAGCGGAAAATGGTTTGAAATAAAGCGGCGTGCATTTCATACACTTCTCCGTAAAAAAACAGCGTATTCTGTTCCCCGGCCTCGCCCGCCTCTCTTTCCCGTTCCGCCAATGCCCCGTACTGCTGCCTGATCGTCTCCGCCGCTGTACCGCTAAGACCGTACTTCATAATCTCCCCTTCGGCAATTTCGTCCATCGCAATGGATTCAGCGCCTTGCTCAAGCTCAACCGCCGCCTGGTAATACGCGTCTTGGACGATCCACTCAAACCAGCGCTCTCGCACCGCTTCCCCCGCCAGCTCCAGCTCGGCCAACGAATGACCCGTTTCCTCCTCCAACAGGAGCTGTTCTTCATCAAGATCTGCTTTCCACTGAGCGAGCATCGTCTCATCAATTTGATAGCCGTATTGATCAACGAGCGTATTTAGCAAAGCCAGTTCATCCCGATCCTGGGGCATCGTCAAAATCAAATATAAATTGAAGGCGATAAAGAGCAGCATAAGTACAAGAACGACCGGGGCGCTGACAATCTTCTTCCATTCCAGCAGCCAAATCCTCATTGTTCGACCTCATCGCGGTAAATGTAAAGAAAGACGTCCTCCAGCGTCGGCGCAGCTGCCTTCCATTCAGGGCGCGGCTGATCCTCGCAAATAAAGCGAACCTTCATCTGCCCTTCCTCCTGCTTTTCAGCGAGTGAAATATACTGCTGGCGGAAGGCCGGTGCCTGGGCAAATTCAATCGTGGTTTCATATACTTTTCCGGCGACAACGTGACAAATCTCAGCGATCGGCGCTTTATAGAGCACCCGCTTGTCCTTGATCATAATAATTTCATTGGCGATCGATTCAACATCGGAAACAATATGAGTCGACAGGATCACAATCCGGTCACGGGCAAGCTCCGACATCAGGTTACGGAAGCGCGCCCGCTCTTTCGGATCAAGCCCGGCGGTCGGCTCATCGAGAATCAGGATTTCCGGGTCATTGAGCATCGCCTGGGCGATCCCGACGCGTTGCAGCATCCCGCCTGAAAATTTTTTCAGCCTTTTATTGGCGACGTCTTTAAGCGCGACCAGCTCCAGAAGCTCCGCAATTCGCTCATCGGCCTGTCTCGCCTCTACTCCTTTCAAGGCTGCCAAATAGCGTAAATACTGCTTTGGCGTATAGTTTTTGTAATAGCCGAACTGCTGCGGCAAATAACCGAGCACCGCGCGATATTTTTCATCAAGCTTCCTTATATTTTCGCCTTTATAGCGGATTTCGCCACGATCCGGAAACAGCAGCGTGACGAGCATTTTGATCAATGTCGTCTTGCCGGCTCCGTTTGGGGCAAGCAGTCCGTACACCCCGTTGGTGAATTCAAGATTAATATTTTCCAGCACTTTCATGTCACTGAAGCTTTTCTCAACCTGGCGAACAGCCAACATGTTACATCACGCCCTCTCGTTTTCGTCCAATCATTTTCTTTAATGAAGCAACATACATTCCCGCGCTCGCAACAAAAAGAAGCAAATAAATAACAACGGGAATCCGGCTGAGAAACAACTGATAAAACTCAGCACTGTACCCCGCCAGCAACAGATTCATGACCACCCAGCCGGCAGCGAACCCGTATTTCGTCAAACGCGAACGTAAAAAATAAACAACATAAAGCGAAAAGCTTGAAAACAGGAACAAAGCAACCGTCGAAATAAGCAGCGCAAAGAGTGGATTAATTCCCGAAAATGGCGCCACGATGGCAATAATAACGGCATTTCCAAATAAAGAAACAAAGCTGAACATCAGCATTTTAAACGCGGTCAAATCGTAGAAGCTCCACTTGCATACCATTTCTACCTCATACGTCTGATGCTCGTACACCTTTAAAAAGGAAAGAAGACAGCTCAAAATATACAAAAGCGGCGAGGTAATAAAGAGAAATGAATAAAGATGAGCATCTGTCCGCAAAATCGAGCTTTGCCCGCTGATTCCAATAAAGACAAGCAAGGTGATCGCGGTGAAAAATAAGAAAAACAGCTCTGTTCGATTATAAAACAAATGGCTGAAGCCAACCTGCTGATAAAGCTTAATCAAATGCCGGTAAAAGGAATCCTTTTCCTCTAGTCCCGTCGCAACAATTGCTTGAATCTCTTCCTTTATCTCCTGCTCAGCCGGATAATCAATTTCAAATTTGTTATCCTTCATGCGCTCCCTCCTTCCAAGCCTGTTTGACATACTTTTGCGCCGTGTAAAATTTCGTCTTCACCGTTGATTCAGGCAAATCAAGCATCTCCGCTATATTGCGAAACGTATACTCGGCAAACAGCTTCAGCCGAAAGATTTCCTGCGAACCAGCATCAAGCTGATTAACGACCGCCACCACCTTTTCCAGATCCTGCTTCTGCTCGAGCCTTATCGTGAAATCCTCTTCATCATTGAGGCTCTCCTCCTCAATTGGGACGATCAGCTGATGGTATTTATAATATTTGGAGCGGTAGTAATCAATAATGCGATTCGTGGCCAGCCTGTACAGCCACGTGCGAAAGGAAGCTTTGCGTTGATCGAAGGTTTGAATCGATTGAAGGACACTAATAAAAACCTCCTGCGTCAAATCCATCGCCAGCTCTTTCTGCAACGTCTGCTTATAAAGGAAGCGGTACATTTCTTTATAATAGGAAGAAATTAATTCATTCGCCGCCTCTTTATCCTGTTTCCGCTTAATTTTTTTAATTAAAGCTGCTTCTTTCTTCATCCTGTCCACTCGCTTCTGCTTCGTTTTTGCTCCTCATGGATATATTCGTAAAGGAATAATAAATAGTTTTGACTTTCTAAATAAATTCCCTGAATACTTCTCTCAAAAGTTCTGCTAAGCATACCTTTATTGATCTTTTGACACAAGTTATCTCCTCATTTTCCACTATAGAAAACCGTTTGACCTTATCAAAAACAAAATTGTTTGAGAGATAATATTCATTTTTGACAGAATTAATTGACAATAATAAATTTTGATAATAAAATGTAATTAAATTTATCTTTGAATAAGTTTGGTAAGTTTAATTAATTAAGGAGGAATGTTATTTATGAGTAATAATTTCAGAGTCGGTTTAATTGTGCCCAGTTCTAACACGACAATGGAAACAGAAATACCTGCCATGCTTCATAACCGAATGAAGGAGCACCCAGAGACTTTTACCTTTCATTCTGCACGAATGAGAATGAAACATGTTAACGCCGAAGAATTAAAAAAAATGGACATAGATAGTGATCGTTGTGCCCTAGAATTATCCGATGCCCGGTGCGATGTGCTTGCTTATGCCTGCCTTGTCGCCATAATGTGTCAAGGTCCCGGATATCACCAAATCTCTGAAAAGCGATTGGCAAAGGTAGTAGAAGAAAATGCTGAGAGAGCTCCGATTGTTAGCAGTGCGGGTGCATTAATTACTGGAATTAAAAGATTAAAAGCAAAAAAGGTATCCATCATTACCCCCTACATGAAACCTTTGACAAATCAAGTTATTGATTATTTAGAAGCAAGTGAAATTGAAGTTATTGATTCCATTAGTCTCGAAGTCGCTGACAATCTGGAAGTAGGGAGGCTTGATCCCGTTCATTTAATTGATCATGCTGCCCGGTTAAATTGTAAGGGGGCAGGTGCTGTCGTTCTTTCAGCTTGCGTACAAATGCCATCCTTACCCTCTGTTCAAAAAGCTGAAGATCTTTTAGGAATACCGGTCTTATCAGCAGCAACCGCGACTGTTTATGAGATATTATCAAATTTAAATGTAGCGCCTATTGTTCCAAATGCCGGTTCCTTACTTTCCGGTACTATTAAATAAAGAGCACAGCGGGGTGCATACAGGGAGGGAAATCAATTGTCAGAGAAGGATTTGGAATTTTTCGAGAACAGAGGATTTGGAAAGAAGTTAGGATTTGGGACATGCTTATGTCTTATTGTTGTTGATTTTATTAATGGATTTACCGATGAAAACATGCCTATGGGCTCAAATTTAGATAAAGAAATCAAGAATACTAATGAGCTGATAAAGGTTGCCAGATTACAGAGTATACCTGTTATTTTTACGACAATTTCTTATTCGAATAGTTATTTAGACAGTAGAAACATCTGGAGAAACAAAATGGAAGGATTAAATACACTCCAAGAAGGCACAAGAGCTGTCTTAGTCGATGAAAGGCTGGATTATCAGCCCCAGGACGATTTATTAGTTAAAAAGTACGCCTCATCCTTTTTTGGAACAGATTTAGTCTCCTTACTTAATAACGCAAAGGTTGATACACTTCTGATCACCGGCTGCACGACAAGTGGTTGTGTGAAATCGACAGTAGTTGATGCTGTTCAGCATGGCTTTTGCCCGATAGTTGTTAAAGATGCTGTTGGGGATCGTTCAAAAGCTTCCCATACCCAGAGCCTGTTTGATATTGAGCAAAAATATGCAGATGTCATGACAACAAGTGAAATTATTGGGACATTAATCGATTCAGTAAATTCCCCGGCAAAAAATTCGTAAGGAGGAGAATATGAGCAAAGTATGCATTCATTTAACCCATGGAATTGAGGCGCCAACTCAAGCAGACCGTGCCTTCTTGATTGCCAGAACGGCTATCGAAGAAGGGCATCAAGTGTCTATGTTTTTAGCCGGTGCCGCTGTTAATTTGTTGAAGGATGAGCACTTAGATACCATACTTGGCTTCGGTCCGGAATTACGAAGCTACTATAACGCTATTATATCTGGTGGCGGCAAAATTTATTTATCTCAAATCTCTTGTGACTCGCGTGGTATTACATCGGCCGATTTGGACGGAAAAGAAGTGGAGTTGTCGCCTCCGAACAAACTTGTGCAACTCTCTATCGAAAGTGACTCCATGATTACTTATGGATAAACATATTTAAAAGAAGGAGTTGAAAGATCATGATAATTTCAAAGCAAAACGGTAAGTTAGTTTTAGTCCGGCAGGATGAGCATATGATTCATGCTGGGGAAATAACACAAAGATGGGGAAATGACTTCGTCGCTAAACCAGATCCGAATGACGCTGTAGTGATGGCCATTGGAAATCATGACGTTGGATGGACAGAAATTGACGACCTGCTCCCATTTGATCATGAGAAAAGCCGGCCGGTTAACTTTCTTGATGTCGACCTGAAACAACATGTGGATTTCTATGGAAAAGGATATCAGCAAATCGTAGAACAGAATAAGTATGCTGGTTTATTGTTAGGAATGCATTGGATTGGATTATACACTAGTCGTTTTGGTTACGATCCTACTTTTACTTACAAAGCACCGGCCGAATTAAAGCCCTTTATGCATCAAACCATTTCAGAGCAAGAAAAAAAATGGGTTGATATAAAACAGGAAATTTGGAATTTTAACCAGTCAAGACGCGAATTCGAAGATAACATTTGGTTACATTATGAACTGTTTCAAATTATGGATCGGTTGTCTTTGTTTATTTGCTTGAATGATCTAAATGCAAAAAGCAAAGTAGAGCTTGGTCCTGTCCGGTTTACAAAAGACGGGGATTACCACTTTTTATCTGTAGAATCCAATGGCAATGGTGAGATAAGTGTCGATCCCTTTCCATTCGACCGGGAATTTGAAGTTTCCGTTCCTTTGCGTCGAATTCCAGATGTCAATTATTCTTCTGAGAAACATTACAGAGAATCGTTCATCAGTACACCAATAGAAATCCTTAAAGCTAAGTTAGTCAGAAAGCGTAATTAAAATCAATTAAATTGTTAGAATTTTAAGATTATAAGGCACAATTAATCCTATAAATGGCCTTAGCCTGATACTGCCTTCGGGCTAAAGCCTTTTTATCTAGTTTCTCTTCTTCCTGAAAATATCGTTGTTCATTATGACTATTAGTGAAGATTAAAGAACGGTTGAAAGGAAAGTGATGTGAAGTTATCTGACAAATTATATTGACTAATAAAATATCGTAAACTATAATCCTAAATAGAAATAGTTAAGTTTGGAAGCTTTTATAAACTTATGTAATCTTTATAAATGATTTATAAGATTTAATCAAATCATTTGAACCAACGTAAATATCAGCTTTCTCATCCTGATATTTATGAAAACAATTACCTTTAGGAGGAAATTTCATGAACACAATAGCAATTGTAGGGGGAGGCCCTATAGGATTAGCACTTGGCGTTGGATTAGTAAGAAAGGGGCTGAAGGTAGAACTACTAGAAAAAAGATCCTCTATTTCGACTTTTCCTAAAGCCTCGACCATCCATCCCCCAACTTTAGAAATTTTGGATGAATGGGGTTTATTTGAAAAAGCTAAAAAAATTGGAAGAGTTGTTGATCGAATTCAATATTGGAACCGAAAAACGGAGGAACTAATTGTAGAGTTACAGTTAAATCTTCTTAGAGATTACACTAAGTTTCCATATCGTCTTCATTTTGATCAGCAATTCCTGTCCCAAATATTTTTAGAGGCTTTGCAAAAGTCTCCTTTGGCTACGGTAAAGTTTGAAACAGAAGTAGTCGATGTTCACCATGATTCACATTCCGTTACGCTGACCACAAAGGAAACTGACGGGAAAATCACTCAACAATCCTTTGATTACCTCGTTGCCGCAGACGGCATTTCGAGCTCTGTTCGCGAAAAGCTGGGTATATCCTTTACAGGTCATACTAATCCTGCCTACCACTTGTTAATGGGGTTAAAAGAATATGAAATTAGCAATAGATTCCCCAATTTGGCCGGTGTAGCTATGTTTTTAGATAATGACGAGTGGGTCGACATGATTACAAACCCCGATATGCTGAAAGTTATTATTCCGATTTCCCATGACCGTACGGAAGAAATAACGAATGAGTTTATCCGAAATAAAATGACTGAAATTGGGATCGTCAAGGATGGATTTGATATTTATTACAAAACAATTTATAAAACACATCAATTAGTCGCGGACAGAATGAATGACGGACGGGTTGTTTTAATCGGTGATGCTGCCCATGTCAATATCGAATTTGGTGGAATGGGGATGAATAGTGGAATACACGACGCTTATTTACTTGTTGATAAGTTTGAAAGAATAAAACAAGGTGGCGACGCAGAGCAACATTTTAAACAATTTGCTGAAAGGCGAATGAAAATTAACAAAGAGGTCGTACAACGAGACACGATCAAGAACACGCAGTTGATTAAAGATATAGACACACATGAAAAACAACTTCGCCAACTTGCTGATAATGAGGCACTGGCTAAAAAGCACTTGCTCAGGACTTCAATGATTGAAGGTTTTAATATGATGTTTGAAGATATGAACTTCAATAGATAATTAAAATATTAGGAGGCACAATTATGTCCAAAAAATATAGAAAATTTAGATATATCTCTCTATTCACTCTTCTATTTTTGATTCTTTCTGCCTGCGGTACTAATAACGAAGAAGTCACCACAGAGGGGGAAACTCCCCCCAGTCAGGATTCCTCCGGGGAAATGGTTATTCAACTAGCTACCGTTGAGCCTGACGGCCACACCGTTACCGAAGGAGCATATAAATTCAAAGAACTCCTAGAAGAAAAGTCCGAGGGTACTATTACAGTTGAGGTCTTCCCCAATCAGCAACTGGGTTCAATGAGAGAACAAACGGAAATGACACAAATGGGGTCCATTCAAATGTCCATTGCTCCTGTTTCAACAGTCGGTAGTTTTGTCGAGGAGCTGCAAATCCTTGAATTACCTTTCTTATTTACCGAGGAAGACACGATGTGGGATGTATTGAATAATGAACCTGGTCAGCAACTTTTGGATACTATGGCCTCAGCAGACTTAAAAGGACTCGGGCTTTGGGCAGGTGGATTTAAACAAATGACAAGTAATATTGAACCAATCAAATCACCTGAGAATTTGAAAAATTTAAATATACGTGTTATACCATCAGACTCCTTGATTGCTCAATACGAGGCATGGGAAGCCAATCCGACTCCGATTGATTTTGCAGAGCTTTATACATCACTCCAACAAGGGGTTGTTGATGCACAGGAAAACCCTTTAATCACCATTTTAAAACAGAAATATTATGAGGTTCAGAACTATTTAACACTTACCAATCACGCCTATCAATTTCATGTCATGATGGCCAATGACCAGTGGTTTACGAATCTTGATAGCGATATCCAGGAGCTTATATTGGAAGCTGAAAAAGAAGCACGAGAATTTTCAACTCAAATGAATCAGGATCTAAATGAATCAAATTTACAAGAATTAATTGATAGCGGCATGGAAGTCAATACATTAGATGATGAGGGTATTCAAGAATTCCAGACTAAGTCTTTACCATTATATGAACGTGCTATTGATACTGAACAAAAAGAAACCATTCTAACAAGTATTCAGGAGGCACTCGCAGAACTGGAATAAACAAACAGCCTTAAGGGCTATTACTCCCGCCCTTAAGGCTTTCTATTATCCATTTAAAAGGAGGGGTTATGTATGAAATGGCTTAATTGGGTTGAAGATGGCTTAATTTCTATTTGTATGCTGGTAGCCGCTATTTTGATTTTATGCAATGTCGTTCTACGTATGTTTGGATACGGCATCTCTTGGACAGAGGAACTTGTGCGCTATTTAATAGTCTGGCTCACGTTTGTCGGATCCAGTGTATGCATTAGACAAGGTATGCACATTAGCGTAGATTTCATTATGCATATCCTCACTAATAGCTGGGTTAAAAAGACTTTAACAATTTGTCTCTCCCTTATTGCAATTTTATTTTCTCTGCTTTTTACGTACTTTGCCTTTAAGTTCTTCCTTCATTCGTTTCAAAGCAACCAGAGATCACCTTCTCTTAATATTCCAATTAGCTACATCTTTATTGTATTGCCTCTTTCCGGCTTACTGATGTTTTTCCGCTATAGTCAACAGCTATTTTTAGACGTCGTAAGAAACTAAACTGAGGAGGAGCTTGGAATGATTACTTTACTGATCGCACTTACTTTTATATTGTTAATTGTTGGAGCGCCTATTTATATTTCATTATTATTATCTTCGATGATCACAATGTTATTATTCACCAGCACAGACCCAATGGTGCTAATTCAACGGACATTTGGCGGGATTGATAAGTTTGTATTAATGTCGTTACCTTTTTATATCCTTGCAGCTAATGCAATGGATGTAGGTGGATTATCAAAAAGGATTTTACGTTGGGCCCAGGCTTTAGTAGGTTATTTACATGGCGGCTTGGCCATGACGGTACAAACAGCGGCAATGTTTTTTGGTGCTTTATCCGGTTCAAGTCCGGCTACTGTAGCTGCCATTGGGAAAATCATGTATCCGGAAATGCTAAAGCAGAAATATCCGAAATCCTTTTCGACCGGACTAATATTAGAATCAGGCTCTATATCTTTGATTATTCCACCTAGTATCACGCTTATTTTGTATGCTAGTGCTACAAATACTTCCGTCGGTTCATTATTTATGGCCGGGTTATCAGCAGGAATTATTTTCGGTTTAATCATTTTAATCTATATTTACGCAGTATCCAAAATCAAAAAAATTCCTAAAGGTGAACCATTTAATATTCCTGTATTGTGGCAGAGTACAAAAAATGCAGCATGGTCCTTAGGGATCCCTATCATTATTATAGTCGGTATTTCAATGGGTATCTTTACTCCGACTGAAGCAGCTGGCGTATCAGCTCTCTATGCTATCTTTATCGGAATGGCTGTTTATCGCGAAATTACTCTCAAAAAATTATTCTTAATCTGTAAATCCTCAGCAATTATGTCAGCGCAAATCATGATTTTAATCGGAGCCGCTTCCGCGTTTGGTTGGCTGTTGACAGTTGGACAAGGGCCTCAATTATTAGCTGAGTTTTTAAATTCCAATTTTAATTCATCCTTAATGTTCCTGTTATTTTTGAATATTGTTTTGTTGATACTTGGAATGTTCCTGGATGCTTCAATAGCCTTAATCGTTATCGCCCCTCTCGTACTACCAACTGCCATTTCGTTAGGGATAGATCCGATTCACCTTGGAATTGTCATGGTTTTAAATTTAGCAATCGGAACCTTTACTCCTCCCTTTGGATTGAACATATTTGTAGGAAAGAGTGTAATGGGGCTGGAAGTACATGAGATGATACCTGGTATAATGAGGTTTTTAATCGTGGCTCTTGCAGGGTTGCTCCTTATAACTTATTTACCAACCTTATCTCTGTTTCTGCCAAACATGATTTTTAATTAGCCGATTTATCTACTATAATGTAATGAGTTATACATCTTAAAATTCTAGTGTTATGATTAAACTAAGCTGTTCTAATGATGATGAGGCTAGCCTGCTTCATTATGGGAGGATGCATATGTACGATGATTTATTAAATATTTCTGAAGCAGCAAAAATGCTCGGGCTTTCTCCAAGTACTTTAAGAAGACTTGAAAAAGACGGTTATGTTGAAGGTTATGGATTAAGAGTCATTTACACACCTGGGGGACAAAGACGATACGCTCTTGATGAAGTACAAAAGCTTTATACGAATAATGGGTTTTCAGGGGAATTGGGGGTCGGGAGCAAGCCAGCCCTTTTAATACGTGATCTTACAAATGCTTTTACAATGCCCTATTCACAATTGGTGTGTCAGCTCGATAATCAAATTGAAGTTGTCTCTAAGCTAATTGACCTGGCAACTCAACTCAGAGTCCCTGTCATTTTCAGCATTACCGTGTACGATCCGCAAATAAAAGCCTCAGAATTGTGGGGTAAAAAGTTTCCAAATATCCAATTGCTAGACTCCAACAGTAATTGGGTGCAAATTCATCAAGACTTGAGCCAAAAAAAATATGACTTTGTAAACAAGTTAGTCTATATTAGCGATTTCCATTCAGAATTGTTTCGTGATTTCCTGAAGGCTCAAGAAATAGATACCCTTATCATAGCTGGTACAACGACAAGTGGAAGTATTCGTGCAACAGCAGTAGATGCTCTCCAGTACGGTTATAACGTGGTTATCCCGAGAGAAGCTGTCGCAGATCGTTCAAATGCTATCCAAAACGTGACTTTAATGGATTTAAATGCTCGATATGCAGACGTAGTAAGTGTAGACAAAGTATTTCACTATCTAAAAGAAACAGATAAGTAGCCGTTTAGCTTCTTACCTGTTTTTTTAATCTAAAAGAAGAAGTCCTAGGTCGTCTCACTTCTATATATTCACCATTGAAAAACAATACTCAACCATTAGTATAAGCAAAAAGAGGATCTTAAATGAGATAGACTCTTCATTTTTTGATCCTCTTTATTTTTGCGTTTTCTCTTCTTATTCTTCAAATGCTACGACATTGCATGTTGCTCCACGAGCTCCCTGCACCTTCAACGGGAGCACTGACAGCTTTACTCGAGTTTGCTTGATTTCCCCGAGATTACACATCGCTCCAATATACATCACATCGGCTGAATTTAGAATATGTGGAGATGGAAAGTCCTCATATGCTTTTTCAAGAGAATAATTGGCAAGAAAGCGTTTTGCTTCGACTGACGGGAACGGATTGCGTTCCCAAGCCGGCTTTGAAGCCCACTGCGGCAACTGATACTTTCTACCTCCTCCCCAATATGGAATATCCGTGCCGACAAGCTCCGATTCATTTGTCTTCATAATCTCTACCAATTTTTCTGCAGCCTCCTTCGAAAAATGTGGCGCTGTCCGGGCATAATCATCACCTAGCTTGACCCAGTTTTCATTATCTCCCCATCCAGTACGTAAGATAATCGCATCGCCTTTTTCCAAGGTAACATTGGCGAACGCTTCCTCAACATCTGCCGCAAAAAGCTCATCATCGGCTTGACATGGCAATTCCACGACAACCGCATCTTTCATCATGAGAGTTTCCAAAGGCAGTTCATGGACTTTTGGGGCATTTGGATCCTGCATTGCCCGGATCATCAGCCTCGTTCCCGTCTCAGAAAACATTGTAATCATCGTTAGTTCATAACCGTTAAATGAATCAGACGTAATCGGAGTAGACTGGAATGGCACATCCCACGCCCACACGTTTCCTACCGGCATATAATCATACAAAGGTAAAGTTAAATCAATCCATTTTCCCATTTTTTCTTCCTCCTTAAATGTTGACTTTCTTTTATTTTTCAGGTAATTCGCAAGGCAGCTTAGCAAGCAGACCGCCATCTACGGTATGAACGCCTCCTGTAGCAAAGCTCGCCTTTTCACTACATAGAAAGACAGCGAATTCAGCAATTTCCCTGCTTTCTCCAAGCCTTCCAATCGGATGATCCTCTCCCCAGGCTTTTAACGTTTCATCTCCGTCGAAACGACTTGCTGACTTCACTAGCGCAGGAGTATAAATTGTTCCTGGACATACCGCGTTGACCCGTACACCTGCCTCGGCATGATCGATGGCCATCGCTCTTGTTAGGGCATTGATGCCCCCTTTTGAGGTCGTATAAGCAACGACATTTTTTTGCGAGGCAAAGGCTTGAACGGATGAAATATGAACAATTGCCCCACCTCCACCCTCAATCATTTTAGGTAAGCAGTATTTTGCTGTTAAAAACATGCCCTTCAAATTGACATTGATCACTTGATCCCAAATATGTTCCTCTAACGTCATCGCATTCCCTGAAGCTCTTATTGCCGCCGAGTTTACTAAGCAATCAATTCGTCCAAATGCTGCGTGAACTTGCTCTGCCATCACCGCAACTTGCATACTATTAGCTACGTCCGTTTGCACCGCAATAATATTCTTGTTACCTGTCTTAGCAACCGTTGCTTCCACCGCTTCATTAATCGCTTCTTCGTTACTATCGATTAACGCGACAGATGCTCCCTGTTCAGCAAACAGTTGCACTGTCTCAAGCCCAATCCCGCTTGCACCACCAGTTACAATTGCTGTCTTCCCAGCAAAACTCATAAACTACCTCCTAGCCACTTCTTTCCTAGTTTCTTAGTTATTCTCGATCACAATAGCCCTTGCTGGAGCTCCTTCAAAACCCTTTAGTTTGATTGGTAAACAAATAAACTGCACGCGGGAACTTGTGATTTGGGAAAGCCCGCATAAATACTCAACAAGTAGAATTCCCTCGTTCAATAGAAGCTGATGAGTCGGCATGTCCTTTAATCCAAATTTTCCAGTACCATCAATCAACTTCATTGGGTAATCTTGAGGAAAATCGAAGCCAACTACCTTTGGGCTACGCTCTTTTAGCCACTCGGCTGCTTCCTCTGTGACATATGGCGCTTTTGACCAATATTCTCGACTGTAAGGACTATATTTTTCATCCCAGCATGTTTTTAATAGAATAATTTTTTCATTATCCTGAAAGCTACTACTATTTTCTAAGTCAGCCACAGTAATTGCTTCATCCGCTTGTTTCGCTGATAAATCGATAATTACAGCTTCACCACTGTAAGCATCTACACTAAGCTCCTCAATCGTTGCCTCATTTTCTTTACAGTGCAACGGTGTATCGACATGAGTAAAAGCATGCGCACTTGTTTGTAAGCGAGAGGATCTAAAGTCATCTCCATCCTTAAAATCACCTATTACCTCATGGTTAATGTTCCAGCGCCAATGGTCTGTTACTGTCATTGATAAGTCAACCATCTTCATCATGATAAAGCCCTCCTTTATCCAGCTTTAATCCTCAATGGCCACAACCGTCACAGGTGCCCCTATACAATCTCTTGCCATTAATGGCAGCGCTGTCAGTTTAATTCGTTTGCTTGTAATTTGATCCAGATTGCATAAAGCAGCGATGATATAGCCATGGGCGTGAAGTGGCCATGAAGCGGCCCAGTCAGGCCAGGCCTTATCCTTCGTATAATTTCTCAGATAGATCTTTGCTGTTTCTGATGGGAACGGCGGCCGAAGCCATTGGGGGAGGTCGACCCACTCCTTTTTCATATGCTTCCAACCACATGACCCAACATAAGCAACATCAATGGCGACCGTATCACTTTCCTTCTCCTTCATTACCTCAGCAAGCCGAATGGACCCGGCCTCACTGAAATGAGGCGTTTGAATGGCATAATCATCGCCTAACTTCTCATACCGTTTATTATTTCCCCAACCCGTTCGAATAAGAACAATATCACCCACACGATAATTAGGGTTATTGGCAACATGCCTGTCAATATCCTCCGGCACGATTTCTTCCTCAGCACCTTTCGGAATATCGATTACCACGGCTTCCCGATTGACAAATTTATCAAGCTCAATCTCACCAATTGTCGGTGCATCATCATCAATCGTTGCTGCCATCATTAATCTTGTACCTGTTTCGGAGTGAAAGGACAAAGCATCAATCCGGACGCCATTGTTCTCCAAAGTTACAATTGGTTCTTGACGAAACGGAGCATCCCAAGCCCAAACATTTCCGACAGGCATCCCTGGATAAAGCGGTAAAGTAAGGTTAATTGTTTTTGACATTCTTTCTATCTCCTTTCTTCCATATCGTTGATTTGTTTTTCAATACGCTATCTAATCCTTTCCTCGCTCACCCCCTTCGACTATTTCTGAACACTTACATCAACAGAGACGGCAGCCAGGTTGTAAGTGTCGGAAATAGGATGACTAAAATCAATGCCACTAACAAAATCGGGATAAAAGGTAATATCGACTTGATTACTGCCTCTAAGGAAAGATCAGCTATCTTACTTGTTGTAAAAAGTCCCAACCCGAACGGCGGAGTTGACAAGCCAATCATCAAATTGAGGACCATCATCACTCCAAAGTGAACCATATCGATACCTAGCGTCTGAGCTAATGGAACAAAAAATGGTGTCATGATAATTAAAACAGCGGTCGTTTCCATAACCATTCCAAGCAGCAACAAGAAAATATTGATAATAACTAGAAATAGTAATGGATTATCAACAGCAGAAGCCCATTGCGCTAGGAGGTTTCCGAGCTGTTCCATTGTAAGTACCCAAGAGAATGCAGAAGCAACCGAAATAATGAGCATTACAACAGCTGAAGTAATAATTGTTTCCATAAAAATTTCAGGCAGCATTGATAGCTTCAGCTCACGATAAATAAAGAAGCCTAAAATAAACGCATAGACCACTGTAAAAGCAGCCGCTTCAGTAGGAGTAAATACTCCTGTTACAATTCCGCCAACAATGAGCACCGGCGTCATTAATGGAAAAAAGGCCGACATAAATGTTCTTCCAGCACGTCCAAATGAAAATTTTTCATCGCGCGGATAGTTTTCCCTCACCGATATAACGTATATAAGCACCATTAGACAGACTGCAATCAATAGTCCAGGGATAACACCACCCAAGAAAAGCTCACCAACAGAGACACCGGCAATTCCACCGAAAATAACCATCGGAATACTTGGTGGGAAAATAGGCCCAATTGTAGAAGAGGCACAAGTTACAGCTGCAGAAAACGGTTTAGGATAACCTTGTTCCTCCATTGCTTTAATTTCTACCTTACCTAATGATGCACTGTCAGCCACAGCCGAGCCGGAAATCCCAGCAAAAATAATACTCGCTAAAACATTTGAATGACCTAAAGCCCCAGGCACCTGACCAACTAACGCTCTTGCAAATGAAAAGATTCTTGTCGTAATTCCTGCCCGATTCATAATGCCTGCGGCCATAATAAACAAAGGGACAGCCAGAAAGAGGAAGGAGTCCACCCCAAGCAGCATTCTTTCAACAATGATATGAAGCGGCACATCCATTGTAAAAAACACAGAGATCGTAGTGGCAATACCAAGCGAAAACGCCAGTGGCATACCAACGAATGATAGACCAGCAAATAAAACAATCACCAAAATGAGTGTCATGCCTTCATCCCCTTACTTAGACGATTCATGTCCTCTTCATCTTCGTCCTCTTCTTCATTTCTCGGTCCGAAAAAATCGTCATATAGAAAATTCAAAACGTGAACTAGCATAACAAAAGCTGAGAGTACAATCGGCAAATAAAGCCAAATAGCCGAAACCCCTGAAGCTGGAAGCACTTGGGTGGATATGGACACCGTCAGTCGTGTCCCGACAACTAGAATCATGCAAAAAAAGCCTACATACAATAAATTAGAGAGCAGATCGATTGCTCTTCTGATCATTCTGTTTGTCTTAATGTAAAAAAACTCAAAACGTGAATGCTCCTTTTGTTTAAAAACAATGCAGGCTCCAAAAAAGGTGCACCACAGAAAAAAGATACGAGCAAAATCATAGGAACCGACAAAGCTAATTCCAAGCACATACCGCAAGGCAGCCGTACTAAATACATTTATAAACATAATCACTAGTAGAATCATTGTGATAATCCTTGTAAGGCTATCAAGCTTACCGCTCAGATACCTAATCCACATTTGGAAACCTCCCTAAAATCTGACTGGGAATGTTCCAAGAAAGTTGCTAACCTTTGGAACAACTGGTCCCAGCGCGTATAACGATTTTTACTCCCATCCCAGTTCTCTAATAGAGTTGATCAAATCAGGACCAAAAGTACCTTCCCACTTTTCATACACAGGCTGCACCGCATCAATCCATGGCTGGTAATCTTCAATTTCATTTATTTGTAATCCTTCATCAATCAGCTCTTGCTTATACGTTTCATCTGCCTCTTGTTGCAACTGATTGTAATACTCCGTCGCCTGGCTGTAAGCAGTGAGAATCACTTCCTGATCTTCTTCTGCTAAACCATTCCACCAATCGAGATTGGCAGCCACAATTTCAAAGTTGTTCAAGTGTCTTGTTTCTGTTTTGTAGTCGTAACCCTCTTGAAACTTCTGAGTGGCCGTAATAACGTATGGATTTTCTTCTCCATCAATCGCGCCCGTTTGCAAAGCAGTATAGACTTCTGTAATCGGCATTACAGTTACATCAGCACCGAGAGCTTCAAGTGTGTCCTTCAGCATTTCATCCTCAAACGCACGAATGAGCAAGCCATCTAAATCTGCTGGAGTTTCAAGCGGTTGATGTCGATTCCCGATATTACGAAATCCGACTGTCCAAAAACCTAAACCATAAACATTATGATCCTGCAATCTCGCAAGCAAATCCTTGGAAATATCACTATTAACAAAGCGGTTAATATGATCGAAATCTTCAAACAAATAAGGAAGATTTACAACTAACTGTTGCTGATCTACCGTCCCAAAGGTCGACGTTGCTACCATTTCTACACTGCCATTTTGCACTCCAGTCATTAATTCACGCGATCCACCCAGTTGAGCAGATGGATATACATTTACTTTGATCCGTCCATCAGTTTCCTCATCCAGTATTTCTCCCATCCGAATGGCAGCTAAATGCTCTGGGTGATCAGGAGCCATCGCATGACCAAATCCAAATTCAATACTTTCACCTCCCACATCCTTTGAGTCTCCTTCTCGACCAGATTGCTCCGCAGCGCTTTCTGCGTCATCACTTGTTTCGGAAGAACCGCAACCTACGAGCATCATACTAAGGCTAAGCAACAACAGGAAAAAAATTTTCTTCACCCTTATTCACTCCTTCTTTGATTTTGTTTTTAAGAACCAGATGATGAAAGCGCTTAAATTAAGTGAAATAAAAATAGCTGATCAATAAACCAAGCCTCCTTAATCAAATTAATTCATTCCCAATCGCAGATGTTATAAGAACACACTTTTCAGGAAATCGTTTTCCTCAGGAACAATCATAATCTGCTATTTTCATAAAGTCAAGAATTTTTAGATAATTATTTTTTTCAAAATTCGCTTGATTTCGCACTGAATTTACCACTTTTATTAAAAGTTATGTTAGAATATACATATATACTAGAATTAGTTTATTGCACTAATTAGGATATCTTCCAGCATTTTATGAAAACGATTACCCATAAGGAGTCAAAAAAATGAAGGTCACAATGAAAGATATTGCAAAGGAAGCAAATGTTTCAGTAGCTACAGTCTCTCGAGTCATTAATGGAACAAAACCTACCTCAGAGGAAACTTACAAAAAAATCATGGATGTGATTAAAAAATATAATTACGTGCCTAATTCTTCTGCTCAAAATCTGCGCCAGAAAAATACAAAAACAGCCGCTTTAATCGTTTCAAGTTTTCCAGATTCTTATATCACGAACATCACGAAGGCTGTTGGTCAGCGAGCACGAGAGTATGGATATAGATTACTTTTTATCGATACAAACGAGCAGGCTGATTATGAGCAGGAGTCTATTCAGCTTCTAACTTCTTCACAAATGGTGGACGGATTAATTTTATCACCAACGTCAAATAATATTGATTACCTCCAACCATTAATTGACAAACAGTTTCCGATTGTTTTAGTCAACCGTTACGACCCTAAATTGGAGACTATCCCCCGTGTTACAGCCGATGACTACCAGGCCGGCTTTGATGCAACTAATCATCTGCTCTCTCACGGACATAAGCATATAGGGGTCGTTTATAACTTTCCGAATGTTACCACGACAATTGACCGCCTCAACGGTTACAAAGAAGCTCTGCAGTTAGCCGGTATCCCATATAGGGAGGATTACTTTGCCCAAGGCTTCGGAACTGTTGAAGGTGGAATGAGAGCAACTGAACGACTATTAAAGAGCAAGCCCGAGGTAACTGCTTTATTCATCCAGAGTGACCTGATGACAATTGGGGCGATTTCCGCCTTAAAGAATTTATCATTGAAATGGCCTGATGACATTTCATTAATTGGATTTGGTGACTTTGAGGCTTCCGAAATTATTGAGCCGCCGATTACAAATGTCAATTTGCCACCGGACACGATTGGAAAAACCGCCTTTGATGCCTTACTAAATAAAATGAGCAATCCTCAGTACAACCGCCACATTCAACTTCCGACCTCATTAATTGTGCGGAAATCCTGCGGTTCTCATTAATATATTCGAACACTTTATTAATAACCGAGGATCCCGCCCCATATTAGAAATAGATCCATAAAGCATTTATTTTCTTTCTAATCTTTTCGGGGGAAACCAATCATACCCCCTTTCTTTTTCTTAACGGTAGCTTTTCCCATCTCATTCATGCGAGTTCCTCCCAATTCCCCCCTCCTATGACAAAAACTAAAATCACTCTTCGCCGATATCCGCTAAATTCTCCTTATACAGGGCAAGCTACAAAAGAATCATCTGCCTCAAGCCGTTTAATTGGACGATGCAGAAAAAAAGCCGTATCATTTTTAGGAAGGATGTATTTCTAAGGAGGAAAAGACCTTGACCTCATTTACCCCTAAACATTTTCATAATATACCATTATCCGTTTTGGATCTTGCTCCAATTACGGAAGGCAGCGACGCGAGTCAGTCGTTTAAAAACAGCGTTGAACTGGCCCAGCATACAGAGGAATGGGGCTTTCACCGCTATTGGCTGGCGGAGCATCATAATATGCCCGGTATTGCCAGTTCAGCTACTTCGGTCGTGATTGGCCATATTGCCGGAGCAACGAAGCATATTCGCGTCGGCTCAGGCGGTATTATGCTGCCAAACCACGCGCCGCTAATGATCGCCGAGCAGTTCGGCACGCTTGAAGCGATGTATCCGGGTCGGATTGATCTCGGGCTCGGACGGGCGCCGGGAAGTGATCAGGCGACAGCTTATGCGCTTCGTCGCACTTTGCAGAGCCGGGGAGAAGATTTTCCTGAGCTTGTCGAGGAGTTGGAAGGCTATTTTGCCGGTGGCGAGTCGGCCCGCGTGCGCGCGTTTCCAGGCGAGGGAGCTGATATTCCGATTTGGCTGCTGGGCTCCAGTGGCTTCAGCGCTCAGCTCGCCGCTCATAAAGGCTTGCCGTTCGCCTTTGCCAGCCATTTTGCTGCGGAGTATACGTTGCCGGCACTCCGGCTTTATCGCGATAACTTTAAGCCTTCGGAAATTTTAAAGAAGCCTTATGCGATGGTCGGCGTTAATGTAATTGCCGCCGATACAGAGGAGAAGGCCCAGTTTCTTGCCACCTCTCAGCAACAGCAGTTCCTGAGCCTGCGTCGCGGTGCTCCGACACCATTGAAGCCTCCGGTCGAGAACTTGGAGGAAGTCGTCAGCAGCTATGAGCTTGCCAGCTTATCGCAATCGCTCGATTCCCGTACGACCCTTGTCGGTACGAAGGAAACCGTCAAGAAGAAGCTTGAGCAATTCCTTGCTGAAACCGAAGCTGATGAGATGATCATTAATTCACAAATCTATGATCAGCAGGACCGTTTGCGCTCCTATGAAATTGTCGCAGAGCTGCTTGAAGTATAAGGGGCTGAAAAAGTACGATTTTCACTTTTTCAGCAGCTTTTTCAGAGGTTTCGTTGTGAGGGGGGTCTCAAAACAGGCTTGTGGCGTGTGAATCCATTGCCAATAGGTCCGTCTCGAGCTCTACACTTCGAATCACCCTGTAAACGATTTTCCGATTTTTTATATAAGAAAAAGCAGGTGAACCCGACAGGTGATGAACAATCCCCTGTCAGGCTCTCCCTGCTTTTTTTCTTATACACTGAGCAGCCGGCTGACCTCTTCTTCAATTAGCTCCTCGCCTTCATAGACGATTCTTCCTTTGTCGACGATATAGAAGTAATCGGCGACACTTTTGGCGAAATCGAAGCTTTGCTCAACGAGCAAGATTGATGTTTCCTTTTGGTTTTCCTTAATGTCCTTGATAACGTTTTGAATATCCTCGACGATATTCGGCTGGATTCCTTCGGTCGGCTCATCAAGCAACAGCAGTTCAGGCTCGGACACAAGCGCTCTGGCAAACGCAAGCTGCTGCTGCTGCCCGCCGCTCAGGTCACCGCCGGGGCGGTCCTTCATTTCCTTTAATACAGGAAAATACTGATAGATCGTTTCATCAATCGTCCGCTTCTTGTCGCTTCTCGCCTCAAGCCCTAATAGCATGTTTTCATAAACCGTCAGATTGGAGAAAATTTCTCTGCCCTGCGGAACAAAGCCGAAGCCTTTTTTCGCCCGATAGGTCGGATTTTTACTCGTAACATCCTCCCCTTTATACGTGATCGTTCCTTTTCGATTCGCCAAAACGCCCATAATCGTTTTGATAATCGTCGTTTTGCCAACGCCGTTTCGTCCCATCAGACAAACGACCTGGCCCTGTTTGATTTCAAGCGATACATCACGAATGACGATACTATCATCATAAGCTACTTCAAGCTGTTGTAGTTGCAACATCCTTCGCCTCACCCTTACGTCCAAGATATACTTCCATTACGCGCTCATTTGCCTGGACGATTTCCATCGGCCCGTCGCAAAGCAGCTGCCCTTCATGCATCACCGTCACCTTTTCTGAATACTTGCGGACAAACTCCATATCATGCTCGACGACGATGATCGCGCACTGCTCCTTTAATTTCAGCAGCAATTCGCCTGTCTTCTCTTCCTCCTCCTCCGTCATGCCGGCAATCGGTTCATCGAGCATCAGAAGATCGGGCTTCTGCATCATCACCATCCCGATTTCCAGCCATTGCTTCTGGCCGTGGGAAAGCAGCCTCGCCATTTCGTCTTTATGAGGAAGCAACCCAATCAGCTCGAGCATTTCCGTAATTTGCGCCCTCTCTTCCTTTGTTGACTTCGCCTTTAAAATGCTAAATAGCCGCTTATCCTGCTTCATCGAAAGCTCAAGATTTTCCCAGACAGTTAAATTCGGAAACACGGAGGGAGCTTGAAATTTGCGGCCGATCCCTTCGCGGACAATTTCAAATTCCTTCAACTTTGTCAGGTCATGCTTTTCTTTAAACATCAGCGTCCCCTGACTTTGCTTTGTTTTTCCACAGACGACGTCAAGAAAGGTTGTTTTACCGGCGCCATTCGGCCCGATTAGGAAGTGAAGCTCCCCTTCCATGATTTCAATCGAAAAATCGTTAATCGCATAAAATCCACCAAAGGCAACCGATGTATGTTCAGCTTGCAGGATAGTCCGCTTCTTTGCTTTCTTTGTTGACTGTTCGTTTTTCATTTGCATTTCCTCTCCTTTTTAATTTGTCCAGCAGGCTCATCAGGCCTCCAGGTAAGAAAATGACGACAATCACAAACACGGCACCAAGAAAATAAAGCCAAATATCGGGATACGACTCACTGAAAAACGTCTTGGCACTGTTTGTTAAAACCGCTCCAATAACCGGGCCGACAAGCGTGCCCCGTCCACCGATCGCCACCCATAAAATCATTTCAATCGACGGGATAATGCCGATCATCGTCGGCGAAATGATGCCGACTTGCGTAACAAACAGCATGCCGGCCAAACCGGCAATTCCAGCCGAGATGGAGAACACAAGCACTTTGAACATCGACGTATCATAACCGGAGAAACGCAGGCGATTCTCCCCGTCGCGAATAGCGATTAACGCCTTCCCAAAGCGGCTGTTTACGAGACGGGTGCAGATGAGAAAAACGATAACCAGGCAGGCAAGCGTTATATAATAGAGCGCTTTTTGCGTCGCCGGGTTGGACAGTGAATAGCCAAATATCGTCGAGAAACCTGTTAACCCGTTTGTTCCGCCTGTTACATCCTGCTGACTAATAATCAGCGTCACGGTAACCATCACAAGAGCCTGTGTCAAAATGGTAAAATAGACGTCCTGAATCCGATTGCGGAATGTAAAGAATCCAAGGATTGTCGCCAGTATCATTGGAACAAAAATAGCGGCGAGAATCGCGACAGCCGGATTTTGCAGCACTGCCCAGAACCAGGGAAGCTCGGTAATGCCGTTCCACATCATAAAGTCAGGTACACCGTTTGATGATTCCATCGTCAAATAGATCGCCATAATATAGGCTCCGAGTCCGAAGAAAATCCCGTGTCCGAGACTGAGTACCCCCATATAGCCCCATAATAAATCAAGTCCAATGACAAGAATCGCAAATGCCAAATAGCGGCCTAACAGGTTGACACGAAAGTCTGACAGAAAAAATGGCAGTATGATTAAAATAATCGTCAAGATCAGAAACAGCCACTTTCGGCTGATCAAATAATTGGCAATTGATAGCTTCATAATATGTTGTTCTCCCTTCTATCAATCCTGCTGATAGGTCGTAAGCCTCCATATCCTCAGCAGGCACCGGCCCGTATCCTCCTGTTTAATCGAGGGAACGGGTGCGCAATGAAAACATTCCCGATGGACGCCATTGCAGGAACAGGACAATTAAGGCGAAAATAAGCACCTTTCCCATTGAAGCATTGGTCCAGTATTCAAATACTGTATTGAAGACGCCGATCCCCATTGCACCGGCGACCGTTCCGAGCAGCATCCCGACACCGCCGACGACAACGACCATAAAGGCATCGACAATATAGTACGTACCGATCGTCGGCCCGATCGGCCCAATTAACGTTAAAGCCGCACCGGCAATCCCGGCGATACCGGCGCCGATCGCAAAGGTCGTCGCATCCACGCGCCGCGTCGAAATCCCGACACACATCGCCATTTGCCGGTTTTGCATGACCGCCCGTATCTTTCGACCATTGTTCATTTTATAAAGATAAAACGATAGAATCGCAAAACAGACGAGAACGAGCGCAATAATAAAAAGTCGTGAAACTGGCAATGTCACAGACATGATCTCCACTCCGCCTCTAAGAAACGACGGCGCCTCGACACCGACGTTCGGCGCTCCAAAAATAGAACGGGCTGTTTGCTGAAGAATGAGACCAACACCAAATGTCGCCAGTAAACTGTCAAGCGGTCGGCCATAGAGATGACGAATGATCGTATATTCTAATAACATTCCGATTAATGCTGCAACAATAAAAGCGATGGGAATAGCCAACACTAAATAAAGATCGAATAAATGCGCAGGGACGTATTGCGTAAAGATCGACTGGACCACATAGGTCGTATAAGCGCCAATCATAATCAGTTCCCCATGTGCCATATTGATTACTTTCATTAATCCAAATGTTATTGCCAAACCGAGGGCGATCAGCAACAAAATCGATCCTAAACTGATCCCATTAAACGCCTGGATAAGTAGTGCTTCCACCGTGAATCACATCCTTTTTTTCCTCAATCAGAATCAGCATATGCAGGCAGCTGCTGCCTCCTTTGAACTGGCAGCAGCTGCCGCATTGCCTCCATGATGTATTTGCTATTGAGCTAATGTGCTGCTGATTTCACTCGCCCAGTCATACCCTTCTAAATAAGGATCTGGTTTAACCGGCTCTCCGGAATTCCATACTTCCGTAAATTGACCATCTGCTCCGATTTGACCAATCCGCACCGTTTTATAAACATGCTGATTATCGCCATCGACAACAACAGGTCCGCCAGGCGCATTAAACTCAATGCCGGCTGCCGCTTCCCGAACTGCGTCAACGTCAGTCGTTCCTGCTGCTTCTACAGCCTGGGCCCATAAATGAACCATGAAATATCCTGCTTCGATCGGATCGCCCGTCACTCGATCCTCACCGTATGCTTCCTTATACTTCGCAACAAATGTTTCATTTTCCGGTGTGTCCGTAGTTTGATAATAATTCCAGCTTGCATAATGACCTTCCAGAACGTCAGCTCCAATACCGCGAATTTCTTCTTCGGCTACACTGACAGAAAGAATCGTCACATCATCGGCTGTAATTCCGGCATCTGACAGCTGTTTAAAGAAAGCTACATTACTGTCGCCATTTAATGTGTTGAAGATAACTTGCGGCTGAGACTCACGGATCCTGGAAATAATTGTATTATAATCAGTATGACCGAGCGGCGTGTACTGCTCGTCAACTAATGTTGCACCATTTTCTTCAAGCTGCGCTTTAATGATCTGGTTCGCCAGACGCGGGAACACATAGTCAGAGCCTAATAGGAAGAACTCTGTCCCTTCATTCTCAAGCAGCCAGTCAACCGCCGGCACAATTTGCTGATTCGGTGCTGCTCCTGCATAAAAAATATTCGGAGAAGCTTCCATACCTTCATATTGAACCGGATAGAAAAGCAGTCCGTTGTTGTCCTCGACTACCGGCAGCATCGCTTTTCGGCTCGCTGACGTCCATCCGCCAAAGATGACATCGACCCCGTCCTGCTGCAACAGCTTCGTCGCGCGTTCAGAGAAAATATTAGGCTCTGAGGCACCATCTTCAATGATCGGGACGATTTCTTTTCCCAATACGCCGCCAGCTTCGTTAATTTCCTCGATGGCCAACAGCTCGGCATCCCTTACGGACGTTTCACTCATCGCCATTGTTCCGCTTAAAGAATGAAGGATTCCTACAGCAATTTGTTCACTTTCATCAATTTCAACCTCTTCTCCGGGTTCTGCCTCCGAAGCCGTGCCGCCCTCAGTTCCTGTCGTCGGCTCATCACTTCCTCCGCCACAAGCCGTTAAGGCAAGCATTGTCAGTCCTACCACTCCAGCTAACCACTTCTTTTTCCGTAACATGTTTGACCTCCCAGTTATTATCTTTTTCGAACAATTCCGATAATACCAAGTTTCTAACTCAAGTACAGCATTTATGTCAGGAAAGCTGACAGAACATTTTCTCACAAAATGGCTGAATATCTAACAACTGTATGTCATTTTTACTATCCAACTTCCATGTCAGATTATTTAACAACATTATTGCAGCCGCTTTTTTTACAAGTTACAGTTCATATATGACTTTTGGAATATTCAGCAGCAAAAGCTTACATGAGATGTGAGGTGAAACATACATGATTCTTAACCCAATCGAAAAAGAAAAACTGTTTCTATTTATGGCAGGTGAGCTGGCAAAACAGCGCAAGGAAAAAGGACTGAAGCTAAACTACCCCGAAGCTGCCGCTATCCTTAGCTGCTTTATTCTTGAAGGAGCAAGAGAAGGGAAATCGGTTGCTACGTTAATGAAAGAAGGAAAGCATGTGCTGACCGCCGATGATGTTATGGAAGGAATTCCGGAAATGCTGGATCACATCCAGGTCGAGGCTACCTTCCCGGATGGAACAAAGCTTGTAACGATTCATGACCCTATACAATAGCGGCTGGGACAGAAGTTGACGTTAAGAGGAAGAGCAAAGGGAAAAAGCCTACCCTTTTGTCTAAAGCTCATACAATGGGAGGGATTGCCTTGATACCAGGAGAAATTCGGACTGCGAAAGGTTCGATTGAATTAAATGAAGGAAGAAAAACAATCTCGATACGCGTCGCCAATAGTGGAGACCGACCCGTTCAAATCGGCTCCCACTATCACTTTGCCGAGGTTAATCGCGAGCTCGTCTTTGATCGCAAAGCCGCTTATGGCATGCGTCTTGACATTGCCGCGGGTACGGCCGTTCGCTTTGAGCCGGGCGAGGAAAAAATCATTGAGCTCGTTGAGTTCGGCGGTTTAAAGGAAATTTATGGCTTAAACCAATTAACAGAAGGAAGTCTCGCAACAGAAGAAACGGCTTTTTTGAAAAAGATTGACGCATTTGCCCGGCAAGGAGGCGAAACAACTTGAAACTGACACGTCCACAATATGCAAGCCTGTACGGCCCGACGACCGGTGACAAAGTCAGGCTCGCCGATACGGAGCTTTGGCTTGAAATCGAGCAGGACTTTACCGTTTATGGCGATGAATGCAAATTCGGCGGCGGCAAAGTGCTGCGCGATGGGATGGGGCAAAGCGGCATCCATTCTCGCGATGACGGCGTGCTTGATCTGATTATTACAAACGCGACCATCGTCGACTATACCGGAATTATTAAAGCGGATATCGGAATTAAAGATGGACGGATCGTCGGCATCGGCAAAGGCGGAAACCCGACTGTGATGGATGGCGTCGCTGACAATATGATCGTCGGCGCCAGCACCGAAGCGATTGCCGCGGAAGGCTTGATCGTCACAGCTGGCGGAATTGACGCTCATATCCATTTCATCAGCCCGCAGCAAATCGAGACGGCGATTTCCTCCGGGGTAACAACGATGCTCGGCGGCGGCACAGGTCCAGCTACCGGCACGAAGGCAACGACCTGCACACCCGGAAGCTGGAATATTCACCGGATGCTAGAAGCTGCCGAAGCCTTCCCGGTTAACATCGGCTTTCTCGGCAAGGGCAACAGCGCTAGCCACGCTCCGTTGCGCGAACAGATTGCAGCCGGAGCAATCGGCCTGAAGCTTCATGAGGATTGGGGGACGACCCCGGCGACGATCCGCACCTGTCTCGATGTTGCTGATGAGATGGACGTACAGGTCGCCATCCATACCGATACATTAAATGAAGCCGGCTTCTTGGAGGAAACCGTGGCGGCAATCGGCGATCGGGTAATTCATACGTATCATACCGAAGGAGCCGGTGGCGGACATGCCCCCGATATTATTAAAATTGCCGGCCTGGCCAATATTCTGCCGTCCTCAACGAATCCAACGCGGCCATTTACGATCAACACGATCGATGAACATCTCGATATGCTGATGGTCTGTCATCATCTTGATCCTCGTGTGCCAGAAGATGTCGCTTTTGCCGATTCGCGGATTCGGCCGGAAACGATCGCAGCCGAGGATGTGTTTCACGATCTTGGGATTATTAGCATGATTTCCTCCGACTCCCAGGCGATGGGCCGAGTCGGCGAAGTTGTTCTGAGAACATGGCAGACGGCCGATAAGATGAAAAAACAGTTCGGGCCGCTTGAAGAGGATGCCCCTTATGACCATGATAATTTCCGCATTAAGCGCTATATCGCGAAATACACGATCAATCCGGCGATTACGCATGGCATTGCCCATGAGGTTGGCTCTATTGAAGTCGGAAAGCTCGCCGACCTTGTCCTGTGGGACCCGCGCTTCTTTGGGGTCAAACCTGAACTGACGCTTAAAGGCGGAATGATTGCCCACGCCCAGATGGGAGATCCGAACGCTTCGATTCCGACGCCGCAGCCAGTGATGCAGCGGCCGATGTTCGCCAGCTTCGGCAAAGCCGTCCAGGCCACAAGCCTGACATTCCTCTCACAGGAGGCCTACGACCAAGGTGTCCATAAACAGCTTGGGCTGCAAAAGAAGATTGCCGTCGCCCATGGCTGCCGTAACCTGGCAAAAGCGGACATGAAGCTGAACGACGCGACGCCGGATATTGAGGTCAATCCGGAAACGTATGAGGTTAAGGTTGATGGCAAACTAGTCACATGCGAGCCGTTTGAAACAGTGGCGATGGCTCAGCGTTATTTCTTATTTTAATTTTATCGAGGAGGCGAGCAACGATGCGAATGACAAAAGTGATTGGCAACCTTGAAGATATGCAGCATGACAAAGAGAAGGTCGAATGGATTGAGCTCGATTGGGAGGAACTGAACAAGCGAATCCTGCGCAAAACGACAACAACTGGCCGCGAGGTGGCGATCGTCCTCGATGAGCAGGGCTTGCGCTATGGCGACGTGCTTTTCCATAACGATACTTCAACGATCGCCATCCGGACGAAGCTTGAGCCGGCTTACGTCATTAAGCCTGCCACGATTGCCGAGATGGGAAAGGTCGCCTTTGAGCTTGGCAACCGCCACACCCCTTGTATTATCGAAGACGATGAGATTATCGTCCGCTACGACCAGACACTTGAAGTGATCTTTCGCGAAACGGGGGTTGCCTATGTCGAAGCAGAGAAACGATTTAACGAGCCTTTCAAATACAAAGGACACCACCATCACGATCCAGATGAATCAGCTTCTGCAGCTCATGCACATTCATGATTCCGCTTTTCCGATCGGTTCATACACCCATTCCTTTGGGATGGAAACCTATATTCAGCAAGGAAAGATCCACGACAAAGAGACGCTGCTCACGTATTGCCGCAGCTACCTTCACGGCAATCTCGGCACAGGCGACGCGATCTTTGTGAAGGAAGCTTGGCAAAGCCTTGCCGCAGTCCCAGGTCTGACGACTCTTTACGAGCTAGATTCGTTCTGTCACGCACAAAAGCTGGCAAAGGAATCACGGATCGGCAGCACCAAAATGGGGCGTCAGTTTCTTGAAACGGTCTGCCCCCTCTCCTCTTCTCCACTGCTTCCACAATGGAGAGAGGACATCAAAGAAAAACGAACCCATGGGCACCATGCGCTCTCTTATACGCTCTATGCATATACCGAAGGAATGCCGTTAGCGGTAACGATTTGCAGCTTTCTTTATTCCTCGGTCGCCAACCTGATCCATAATGCTGTCCGTGCCGTCCCACTTGGGCAAACAACCGGCGTTCAGGCGATCCACGCAATTTTGCCCGACTGTGAACAGGTCACGACCCAAGTATTGGCCCGCACGCTTGACGATGTCTCCAACCAGGCAATCGGAATTGAACTCGCCTCAATGGAGCATGAATTTTTATTCTCACGCTTATTTATTTCCTAAGAAAAGCGCCACAGGCGACTTTTCTTAGAAGCGTCGGGCGGCGCCGTTACCATTTCTATAAGTCTATCTGAAAGTGGGGTTCTTTCAGATAGACGTGTAACGAGCGAAGCCGACGCCCTTCCACGAGTAACCCGAAAATTTTGATCATAAAAAGCGCCACAGGCGGCTTTTCATAGAAGCACTGTGCGGAGCTTTTACAACGGTCTTTGTTCTTCATGAAAGCGGGGTTCTTTTCATGAAGAACGTAACGGACGGAGCCAGTGCCTTCACCAATTTAACTTGAAAAATTAAAAGGAGATGATAGGATGAAGCCCGTACGAATTGGAATCGGCGGTCCGGTCGGCTCAGGGAAAACATCGTTGGTCGAACGATTGACGCGCAAGCTGCATGAGACATACGAGCTGGCCGTCATTACAAATGATATTTATACGAAAGAGGATGCCCAGTTTTTAACGACACATGGAGTACTTGAAGCCGACCGCATTATCGGTGTTGAAACCGGTGGCTGCCCGCATACCGCTATTAGAGAAGATGCTTCGATGAATTTTGAGGCGATCCATGAATTAAAGCAACGCTTTTCCAGCCTCGATATCATTTTTGTCGAGAGCGGTGGCGATAATCTCTCAGCGACATTCAGTCCCGAGCTCGTCGACGGCTTTATTTACGTGATCGACGTCGCCGAAGGGCAGGATATTCCCCGCAAAGGCGGGCCTGGCGTCACTCGTTCCGACTTGCTTGTCATTAACAAAATCGACCTGGCACCTTACGTCGATGTCGACCTCGACTTAATGAAATCAGATACGAGCCGGGCAAGAGGCGAGCGTCCTTTCGTATTTGCCAATCAAAAAAAGGATATTGGCATTGATGAGATCATCAAATGGATACAATCGCAACTGCTGCTGGAGGACTTTGCCGAGGAGCCGGCTAATACATGAGCCACGCCGCTGCCGCCTTCCAGACACTGCAAGGCCGGCTTGACCTCAGCTTCGCCCATCATCGCGGCAAAACGAGAATGATGAGCTGCTATCAGCTGCCGCCGCTGAAAGCGAGCCGCGCTCTTTACCCGGATGATGATGGAGCTGCGACTGTTTATTTGGTCGATACATCGGGCGGGATCGCGAGCGGCGACAAGAACCGGATGACGATCTCGGCCTCTGCCGCCGCCAAGGTTCATCTGATCCAGCAGTCATCCACAAAGATTTACCCGGCCCGGCTGGATGGAGAAGTAAGCAAGCAAAGTCTGAGCTTTGATATTAGCGAAGAGAGCAGCCTTTACTGGCATCCAGAAACGACGATCCCGTTTGCCGGCTCGCGTTTCGTGCAAACGATCGAGATCGCGCTTGATTCCAGCTCTACCTGCTATTTTGCCGAAATTTTATCACCTGGTCGGCTGGAGCATGCCGAAAGCTTCCAGTATGAGTCACTCGATTTAAAGCTGTCGGTTGCGTACGAAGGCCGGCAAATCGCCTACGACCGGCTCCGCTTCCAACCGGACGCTACGCCGCAGCTCGGCATGCTCGATGACTATTATTACGGGAGCGCCTGGTTCTTTTCCCCGGACTTTGGTGAATCCGCAGCCGAGCTGCAGGAAGCCTGTCCGATTGATCAAGATTGCCGCTTTGCGGTGACATCGCTTGATCCGGTCGGCTTTCATGCCCGCTGGCTAAGCCGCGATCTTTGCTTACTAAAAGCACATATGAAAAGCTTTTTTCAGCACATTAGCACATCATAATCGACAAAAGACATCCATCCCCTTTGCGTATAGTGATAAAATAAGTGGTGAAGCACTTATTCTTTTCAAAATCACTAATGTGAAGGGGACTTTTCAATGAGTAAACAAACGACACCTGTCTACAGTAACAAGTATGGCTCTGTTAGTCTTTTTGCCTGTCAATACGACCAGCGTTTTTCCTACTATGCCTATATCCCAAAACGCGAGGAAGGCACAACCTATTCATTAGCTGTTATCGTTCACGGCGATGAGCGCGCCGCGCAAAAATTCAGAGGCTCTTTTAAAGACTTCGCCGAAGAAACCGATACCATTATTTTGGCACCCCTCTTCCCATCTGGCATTATTGAACCAGATGATACCGACAATTATAAATTCATCGCCTTTCATGACATCCGCTTCGATCACGTCCTATTGGCGATGATCGATGAAATCGCTTCCAAATATTCGATCGCCAAGGACAAATTTCTCCTCCACGGCTTCTCAGGCGGCGGTCAGTTCGTTCACCGTTTCTATTATCTCCATCCCGATAGGCTGCTCGGCCTCTCAATCGGCGCCCCCGGCCGCCTGACGTACTTGGACGAGTCAAAAGTGTGGTATGCCGGCATCCAGGATTTCGAAGCGCGCTTCGGTCAGGCAATTAATTTCGCTCAATTAAAACAAGTACCGGTCCAGCTCGTGATCGGCAGCGAAGACCACGGCAGCGCCAAACCGCTCTCCGATCCGACAGCGACGCTTGATACAAGCCAAATCGGCCACACCCGCATCGAACGCCTGCAATCTCTGCGTGACAACTACGAAGCCCACTCGATCGAAGTCGAATATGTCGAAGTCCCCGGAGCAGGGCACGAGCCATTCAAGCTGCTCGATCCGGTAAAAGCATTCTTCAAACGGGTTTTATAGAGCTTGAGAAAAAAGGTTTGCTTTTATCTTTTTTCTTAAGCTCGAAGCAGGTTTCTTCGGTATGAACTTTGCGCAGAACGAAGCTACTGCCATCTTTTTTGACAACCTTTTGAGTCAGTCTAAAAGTGGGGTTCTTTCAAACTGACGTGTAACGCGCGAAGCCAAGTCTTTTAAAAAAGGAGCAAAGAAATTGTTCTCATGCTCCTTATTAAGCCTGACCGGAACAGCTTACTCCGGCAAAACGCCCCACCCATTCGGACATCAGCGTAAACAAAGGGATCGCAGCTAAAAAAGGCAGGAAAATGACGTCCCCGGTCATCTTGGCGTTAAAAAAGCTGACCGAAACAAACAGAATGCCAACACTATTAAAAACGGCGATCTTTAAAAAAGGGTGGAGCGGTAATTTTCTAATAAAGTAGTAAAGAGGTGCGGCAAACACTGAGAGGCCAAAAAAGCATACCGCAAATGCGGTAAAGACCATCAGCCATTCAAAATCAAATCCTATTGGGTTGCGCTTCAATTCATAAGCCACAATGATCTTAACCGAAATCGAAACAATAACACTTACGACAAAGGATGTGAGCACAGAATCAAAAAATAATCGCTTCCCTTCCATAAGGCATCCTCCTCCGGCAAGATTGCTTCCCTCGAAAAGCGAAAACAAAGCCTGAGAACGAAGGCACCAACCTTTGTCTCAGGCTCCTTGACTTCCATCTTTACAAAATCAAATCAGCTCGCTTTTTTCTTTGCCCGTTCTCGTCTTTTTAATTCGCCGAAGCTGACAAATGTTCGGTTCTCTTCATCCCACAAACGGTGCCGCAACGATCTGAGACTCGTCAGCAAATTAATCGTCGTCACCTTCTGCAAATCAGGATTGTTCGTATGCACTTTTTGCAAATGATAGTTCGGCAGCTTCGGGCTGAGATGATGCACATGGTGGTAGCCAATATTGCCCGTCATCCAGCGGAGGACGTGCGGCAGTTCGTAAAACGAACTCCCGTGTACAGCCGCTCTAATATAATCCCATTTGTCATTACGTTCAAAATAGGAGTCCTCGAACTGATGCTGGACATAAAATAACCAAATGCCGGCAGCAGCCGAAAAGAAAAAGATCGGACCGTGCACGAGCAAAAATTGTTGCCAGCCGATTAAAAAGGACAGGCCGACAATTATCGCCGCAATGCCACTATTCGTTAAATACGTGTTAAGACGTTCCTTCATCCGCGCGCCCGGACGGTTAAACCGGTAATCAATCAGGAAAATATAAAATGGCCCGATGCCAAACATGCAAACCGGATTGCGATAAAGGCGATACATCAGCTTCTTCAGACGGGAAGCCGCTACATATTCCTCCACCGTCATCGTCCAGACATCACCGACACCGCGGTTATCGAGCTTTCCGTTCGTCGCGTGGTGAACATTATGCGTATAACGCCATTGATGAAACGGAGTAAACGTTAAAATGCCGGTTATCGTTCCGACAATCGTATTTGCTTTACGGTTGGAGAAAAAGGATTGGTGACAGCAATCATGGAAGATAATAAAAATTCTGACAAGCAAGCCTGCAGTCGGGATCGCTATGGCCAATGTGAGCCAGTAAGAAACGGAGAGGGATAAGTAAGCCAAAAACCACAGCACCACAAAGGGCACCATCGTATTTATCAATTGCAATACGCTAGCTTTCGTATTGGATTTTTCAAACGGTACGATATTCTTTCTAAGATTTTCTTTCGCTTTTTTTTGGTTATTCATAGACGACCTACTCTCTTCGAAAATTTGAATAAAGAATGGATTCCGAATTGAGCCAGATCTATTCTCTAACTTAAGTATAGTTGATCTGATAAGAAAAAGTAAGCTATATTTCGTGACAAAATTATGCATGATTCGGACATGTATGCTAATTTCTTACCGCGATTTTAAGCGTGATGCACCTACCAAAGAGGATGACAGACAAAAAAAGAGGGTGGGCCCATGTGCCACCCCCTTCTGGTTTTACTTTACTTGCCGAGCCCAATGCCGGTGAGCGGCGATTGCTTCGAGAAACTGCGTAGTAAATGTCTCGATGTTCTGTTCAGCTGTGACAACACCCGCGCTGTTTTCCATGCCGGCTTCTTTCACCCATGTCAGTCCTTGATGGGTGGCGCCGATCGGCTTAAAGTGATCATACGCTTCATGGAGAAAATACAAGGCGTCCTTAATAAACGAGCGGTCAACGTTGTTACCTCCGACCAGATAAAGCGCATCGAACAGCACGGACTCCCCGGTCAAGAATGTATGATCCACTTCCAGCTCGCTGCCGTCCGAGCCCGTTTTCTTTCCAAGCCGGTCACTGACAATCTCCGGCTTCGCGCCCTCCTGCTTTAAGCGGTCCAGTACGGCCATTACATCCTGGCCATTAAAGCCGTCATCAATAATAACACCAACTTTACGTGTATCGACCTTTTTTATTGTATTTTCCTGGCTTAAAGCTGGTGATGACTTCGTTACAGAAGAGCCTCCGCCTTTCGGAGCCTCGACTCCAATCGCTTCAGCAAACCCTTTTGCCAGATCGAGACTGACATTGGCAAACATCTCGACAACCTGCCGTTGAACGGATTTGCTTTCCACCTTTCCAAGCTCAAAGCTGAATGCCTCAATAAGATGCTGCTTCTCCGGCTCGCTCATGCTGTTCCAAAATAACGTCGCCTGTGAAAAATGATCCTTAAAGCTTTCGCTGCGAGCCCGGATTTTGCGCCCATCTATCTTTTCCTGATAGTGAACATAGCCGCCTTCTGCCTCACTGGCCGGCGCTGGCGTGTTCCCGGCGAGAGAATTTTTATGATAGCTGACCTGCCCCTTGTTGATCGTCTGTCTGCCATAGCCATCGCGCTGATTGTTATGGAACGGACAGACCGGGCGGTTGATCGGCAGCTCATGGAAATTCGGCCCGCCTAAGCGAATAAGCTGCGTATCTGTGTAGGAAAATAACCGTCCCTGTAGCAGCGGGTCATTTGTAAAATCAATGCCCGGCACGACATGACCTGGATGGAAGGCGACCTGTTCCGTTTCCGCAAAGACATTGTCAACGTTGCGGTTCAATGTCATCTTCCCGATGATTTTGACAGGGATGTCCTCTTCCGGCCATATTTTCGTCGGATCAAGAATGTCGAAGTCAAAAGAGAATTCGTCCTTCTCCTCAACAATTTGGACGCCCAGCTCATATTCCGGGTAATCCCCATTTTCAATCGCCTCCCACAAATCACGGCGGTGAAAATCCGGGTCCTTCCCTGAAATCTTTTGCGCTTCATCCCATACTAAAGAATGGGTGCCGAGAACCGGCTTCCAATGGAATTTCACAAAAAACGCCTCGCCCTCTTCATTCACAAAACGGAACGTATGCACGCCAAACCCTTCCATCATCCGAAAGCTACGCGGAATGGCGCGGTCAGACATCGTCCACATGACCATATGGGCCGACTCTTGATTGTTGGCGACAAAATCCCAAAATGTATCATGCGCGGAAGCAGCCTGCGGCATCTCATTATGCGGCTCCGGCTTCACCGCATGAATCAAATCGGGGAATTTCATCGCATCCTGAATGAAGAAAACCGGAATATTATTTCCGACTAAATCATAATTTCCTTCCTCCGTATAAAATTTCGTCGCGAACCCGCGCGCGTCACGGACCGTCTCTGCTGAGCCCTTGGAGCCCGCAACGGTCGAAAACCGCACAAAAACAGGCGTCTTCACCGCTGGATCGTGCAGGAATTTCGCCTTCGTATATTTCCTCATCGATTCATATACTTGAAACTCACCATGAGCCGCAAAACCACGGGCGTGCACGATCCGTTCCGGAATACGCTCATGATCAAAGTGCGTCATTTTTTCACGGAAATGAAAATCTTCCATTAATGTCGGGCCCCGTTCTCCCGCTTTGAGGGAGAATTCATCCTCCGCGACTTTCAACCCCTGATTCGTCGTCAGCTTTTTGCCCTCATCTTCAACGCGAAACTGCTCCAGTTGTTCATCTTTTTTGTTCGGTTTATCACTCATCAGTACTCCTCCTTTATCATGCTTTGCAGGTTGAGTACCCGTTTTGTCGGCTGCTAAAACAAAGAGAGGTGTGTCAAAGGAACTGCGACCCTTTGACACACCGCCTAAAATTGTGGGCGACATATCCCTAAGCTTCTATCCCTTGATCGGCGCTTGCTTCCATGTTTCTCCGCCGTCTTCGGTCTTTAAAAGTACTTCATCCTCCAAGTCTTCCGACGCTGCCAAGATCCAGCCCTCCATGCTATCAACAAAGACGATCTGTTTGAGCACCGAATTTATTTTCAGCGTTTCGTTGAACGTCTTATTGGTGGACACCTTTTTCCACTCTAAGCCATCTCTTGTGCGGTACAATCCATCGTCAACAATAGCCCAGCCCCTATCGCGAGCAGCGAAGGTCATATCGCTGACATTTTCTACATTCACTTCGGCTGGTAGAAGTTCGCCATCCCATGATTCCCCCCCGTTCGTTGTTCGAAACGCAACGGTTGATTGCTCGTCACGATACGCAAAGCGGGCAATCACAATTCCTTCTTTCTTTTGCGAGCCAAAAAATTGCGGCACGGAGAAAGATGTAATGAACTCTTCACCTTCAACCTCTTCAGGCACGTTAAGCTCAACCGGACTCCAGCTCTTGCCACCATCTACAGTCTGATAAAACAACAATTCATCACTGACCGGATTGTCCAGCGAAACCCATCCATGCTCTGCGTCACTGAAAATGATACCATTGGCCGTTCCGGTTAACGAAAGAGCATTCCTCGTTGCCTCATCTGACTCCAAGTAATCGGTGTTGCTGGATAATAGCTCCCACGTTTCTCCCCCATCTATCGTCCGAAACACTCTTTTCTCACTCTTCATCATCGCGGCATCTCCGACCGTTAACAACCAGCCTTCCTGATCATTGAGGAAGGTAAAATCCACAGCCATATTATAGCCAGGAATTGAAGTTTGGCTCCAATGTTGCCCTCCATCAGCTGTATAGGCAATTACCATTTCCTTGTCATTCGTCCAGCTAATCCAGCCGTGGTCTGCATCGAGAAACTCAAACGCTGGCTGGGAAATGCTTGCAGTGGATTCATCGTCCAGCCCTGTTAGAGGAACCTCTTTCCAGTGCTGCCCCCCATCTATCGTCTTAACCACCTTCAACGGTTCGGACTCCCAGGCCCAGCCGATTTTATCATTTATCATCTGTACAGCTTGCGGATGCTCCAGCACCTCCCCTGTCGTCGAATCAGTAGAACCATCGCCAGCCTTATCATTCACTCCCGGTATATTAGAGGAGCCGTCATTAAGTAAATCGGTAATCAGCCAGCCGCCATCTCCTTTGCTTACCGTCAAGCTCGCATGAGCGGTACCGGCACTTCCCGTTGACGTTGTCATATGAAAGATAACTTCATATTTTACCGCATCTTCATCCGAAACCTTCTGCTCATTGATCTCGTAACGCTCGACCCATGGACTTGATACACCGGTGACCCAGTTGAACCGCTTCAACTGTTCTCGTGTCTGCTCTTGGACGTCCGGAGCGAACATCGCATATTGCACAGCACCGTTTCTCTGCTTCACCGCTTCTGCCCATGTTTCCACCGCCTTATTGGCGCTGACCGGCGCAATCCAGTTTCGCAGCAGTTCTACCTGACGCTGGAGCGACTTATCTTCCTCTTGGGGTGAGTCGACATCCGTCATATCGACTTCCACTTTATTTCCCTCTTTGTTCCAATTGACTTTTGCCCCTAACACCTCGCTAATTGAACGCACTGGCACCATCATGCGGTTGTTAATAATTTGCGGAGGTACATCGGTTTGAATCATATGGCCGTTCACTTCCAGCTTAATCGAATCAGAAGCGGTTACAGCTACAATGCCTGCCAATAAAAAAATCGTTGTCATACAACTAACTAGGATGATTCCCTTTTTGCTTCGCATCTTAGAAAACCTCCATCATTTTTTTCGCTTCATATATACAGGAACGTCAGCAAACTTAAAAAAGTTTCATCTCCCTTGAGGAAAACCTCATCCGGCTTTCTTTAGATGAATCTCAGCGTCAGCTACGCGGTTTGCTTTCTCAGTTCTGCCTTTCCTCGCTTCGTTTCCATTTTGCGGGCAATGAACGTTCCAACAAGCAATGACCAGACTGGTGCACTGATATTAAATAATGTAATACCTGAGGCGGCAATAATAAACGCAAAAGCAGCGCTCATTTTCAGCTCTGGCTTTGAAAAGCTGATATGCAGGCTGTTCCCGAACACACCAAGCAGTGAAAGCCCAACTAAAATCGCGACAAAATCAGCCGGCAAAGCTTGAATAAACGGAACGAGCTTCCAGGACAGAAGACCGAATGTAATCAAAATCAAGCCAGAGATGACAGCGCCAATATACCTCTTCTCGTAAGGCCCCGCTTCTTCATCAGCACAAATCGCCGACATCATTCCCGCGACATTGGCACTGATTCCGCCAAAGAAGCCGGCGCAAATTGTAAAAATCCCACCAAGTGAAACCAATTGATTAACCGGCAGATGATAATCGTTCTGCTCAATTGCTCCAATCCCGACCGCAGCATCATTACTTAAAATTAATAATGCCAGCGGGATCGCAACTGACAAAAACCCTAAAACGCTGAAAGACGGCATCTGAACAGCCGGAACGACAAAAGCCGAAGCGCCCCCGCTTACATGAAGCGGATAAGTTACGAGCAACAGAATAAAGGCCGTCCCCACAGCAGCAATCAACGGAGGTACCCTCATATTTTTATAGCTGAAAACAAAAAACACTACTAATGAGAGAATGCCGATCAACGCCATCTGACTAATCGAAACAATGAAATTCGTCATATATTTCATAATCATTCCGGCAAGCATCGCCGCGATAATTTCCTTCGGCACATATTCAATCAACTTTTTAAAAAAACCGAAATAACCGACAATAAGCATTAATAATCCGGTCAGCACATAAGCTCCAACAAGCTCGTGATAAGAAAATTGCCCCGTGACTGTAGCTAAAAAAGCGATCCCTGTGATGGAACTCGCTCCGACAATCGGCATCCGGTAATAAAGTGGTACTAAAACGCTGAATAGCCCGCCGAAAATATACATCGCCAGCATCCATGAAATGGTTTGTTCATTTGTAAAACTACCGTTTTCAGCTGCCTGCAGAATAATGACAGGCACGCTGATAATGGCCAATAATCCGGAAACACAGCCCGCGGTTATATTTTTTCCATTAAAATCTGTAAATGGATTTGTATTATTCGTCCGTCCAAAAAAAACATTCCATCCTGCCATAAAAAACCCTTCCCTACGCTGCTGAAATTCGGCTTTTTCCTGCCATGATCATGTTTCACATGAAACATTAGGAAACCGAAATATTTGTTGACAGCTTGCATTCTTTTCAAACAATTGTGTTAATTATATGCCCATCAACTGGCTGCGTCAACAGCATGATAAGGCACTTTTTTTAAATTCTTTCTTGACTTATGATAATGATAATTGTTATCATTTGTTTATGGTCATTTTCTGTTTAATCAGCAAATTTGTTGGTTAGCGACAGGTTTTAAATTATGCTACATAATTTAAAAATAGATAAAACTATACGATTAGGAGTGAGATAACATGAAGAAATACGTATCCTTTCTTATTCTTCTTCTCGTGCTGCTTGTTACATTAGCCGCATGCGGAACAGATGCATCAAATGATGCAGATACTGGTGAAGAGGAAAGCCCGGCTACAACTGAGGAAGCGACTGAAGAGGACGGCAGCGGAGCGGAAGCAGAGTCCGAAGCAGCTGAAATTACCGTTACTCATGATCTTGGCGAAACAGTTGTTCAGAAAGAACCGGAAACGGTTGTTGTCTTTGATTACGGTGCTCTTGAGACGTTAGATACACTTGGAGTCGAAGTCGCAGGTGTCGCAAAAGGAAGCTCGCTGCCGGATTATTTATCAAAGTATGAGGGCGATGAATATACGAATGTCGGAAGCTTGAAAGAGCTTGACTTCGAAACAATTTATGGTTTAAATCCGGATTTAATCATTATTTCCGGCAGACAGTCTGAAGCGTATGAAGAATTAAGTGAAATCGCTCCTACCATTTTTGTCGGAGTCGATACAACGAATTACATGGAGTCGTTCACCCACAATGTTGAATTGTTAGGAGAAATCTTCAACAAAGAGGAAGAAGCAGAAGCAGAGTTAACAAAAATCAATGATGCGATTGCAGCTTTAAATGAAGAAGTTGCTGAACTGGACGGAACTGGACTCATCGTTTTGACGACAAGTGGAAATATTAGCGCATACGGAAACGGCTCAAGATTCGGGATCCTTCACGACGTATTCGGCATCCCGGCAGCTGATGAAAACATTGAAGCATCAACTCATGGAATGAGCGTTTCGTACGAATACATTGCCGAAACAAATCCTGATTACCTCTTCGTGATCGACCGTGATCAGGCGATTGATGAGGCTGGCAGTGAAAATCCATTAATTAACAATGAAATTATCGACAGCACAAACGCTGCGCAAAATGACAACATTGTCTTCCTGAACCCAAGTGTTTGGTACCTATCCGGTGGTGGTTTAATCTCCGTATCGGAAATGGTGAAGGAAATCCACGAAGGCATTCAATAAGAAATGACGCCCTTGGGCGCCTCGAGTCTGTCGACAAAGTCGGCAGGCTTTTTTGTAAGTTGAAGAAAGCAGTCGCTTCGAATCCGCTACCGGGATGGGGGCACGCATTTCATCTAAAAAAAAAATCGCTCGTTCCTATAAAATGGAGTGACTACACCCCAAGCTATAGAACGAAGCGATTTTTATGATTGCCTAAACCTTCTGCTTTTGCTTTTTCTTCATTTGCTTACTGCGAAGCTGACCGCAGGCGGCATCAATATCAGTGCCGTGCTCCATCCGGACGACGCAGTTAATTCCTTTTTTCTTCAATGTATCATAGAAGGTCCGGATCGCTTCCTTCGTGCTTCGCTGATATTGACTGTGCTCACTAACCGGGTTATACGGAATTAAGTTGACGTACGCCAGCTTTCGTTTATCAGCAATCAGCTCAGCAAGCTCAAGGGCATGCTCCTTATGATCATTAACATCCTTCAGCAAAATATACTCCAACGTAATACGCCGATTTGTCTTCTCGATATAATAGTCGATCGCTTCCATCAGCTTCTTAATCGGATAAGCACGGTTAATTTTCATAATCCGGGTACGCAGCTCATCATTCGGTGCATGAAGGGAAATCGCCAAATTGACCTGTGACTGCAAATCAGCAAACTCATAAATTTTGTTGACAAGGCCACTTGTTGAAACAGTAATATGTCTCGCGCCAATCGCCAGCCCCTTCTGATCCTTCATAATATCAAGGAAGTCCACCATGTTCTCAAAATTATCAAATGGTTCCCCGATTCCCATGATGACAATGTGACTGACCCGTTCGCCCTTGCCAACCGAATCCAAATAAAGCTGGACTTTCATAATCTGCTCAACAATTTCACCACTGGACAGATCACGATCCTTCGTCAACAGGCCGCTCGCGCAGAAGCTGCAGCCAATGTTACAGCCGACCTGCGTTGTTACACAGACGGACAGGCCGTATTTTTGACGCATTAATACTGTCTCAATTAAATTGCCATCGTTCAGCTTAAAGAGAAATTTAATCGTCCCGTCTGCCGACTCCTGCTTTATATGCTCAGTCAGCGTCTGGAATTCAAAATGCTCCTCCAGCAGTTGCAGGCATTCTTTATTAATATTCGTCATCTCGGAAAACGTCGTTACCCGCTTTTGATAAAGCCAGTCCCATACTTGAGAAGCGCGAAATTTTTTATGTCCATGTTCCAAAAGCCAAGACGTCAATTGTTCAAAGGTTAATCCATAAATGGATTGTTTACTCATGTAATACCCTCTTTTCAAGCTTGAAATGTATCCCTTTATTCTACCCAAAGAAAGCAAAACAAGCAAACGGTTTGTTTTCCAGTGTTACCAAATCTGGTCCCCTTTAAACGATCTCAGCTCTCTAGCCGGCTAAACGATCGACTCCATTACGACAACGGACCAGCCTTTTCCTTTATACGCATTGTAGCCTTCCGTTAAACAGTAGGCGTAAATATGATTCTGCTCAATCGTATAGCCGCGTGTTTCCCGGCCGGAAAGCAGCAGCTCAACCGCTCTCAGATGGTTCAGCTTTGTATTTAACACGTCAGAGCGGTCCTTTGACGCAATGACATAGCCCTCTGAATTGATGACATAAAGCTTGCTCGTCTCATCAATCTTGACCCGGTCGATGATGTCATAAATAAATTCCCAGTTAAATCTCGTCGTAAAGACGCCGATGATGTTGCCCTGATCATCATGAACGGGACTGGAATAGCTCATCGTATGTCCCTCGACAACATCTGAATAATACATGTCCGTGACATACACCTGATTGGTGCGCACCGTTTCCTTAAACCATGTACGCTTTGACATATCCTTGCCTACCTGATTCGGATGCTGCGCCGAAGCAACAATTTTACCTGACAGGTCGACGACAAACAGATCAAAATATACCTCATAAATCGCATGGATATTTTTCAGAAAAGCCTCAGCATGTTGAACCGTTTCCGGAGAAGGCGCAAGCAAACATTGCTTAATCGCATCAAACGTGGCCCACGCCTGGACATCGCAGTTGCGCTCAAATAAATTGCGGTCAATTTTGTCAATCGTATCATAAGCAATATCAACCGTCCGGACGGCAATAATTTCATTGGCCTTATTCTGGATGCTAGTAATGATCTCTTCACTTTGTCTGCTCGCCTGCAAGCTTTCCTCAGCGAATTTTTTTATCTCTGTCGCCACAACGGAAAAGCCGCGTCCCGCTTCTCCGGCTCTGGCTGCTTCAATCCCTGAATTCAAGGCAAGAATATTTGATTTTGTCGATATGTCCTGAATTTGTTTCATGACTACTTGCATTTCATCGTTGTCTTTCTTTAATTCATTCATCAATACCGAAACATTCAGACTTTTCTCAGCCGTTTCCTCCACTCGTTCCAACCCCTTTTTCTATGATATGACCAATAGGAATTATATCATAGTTATTTGCCAGAAAAACACATCTCGAGCGACTCTTTCGTATTTTATTTTTGCAAGTCCTTTTCTTACAATTGACGAAAAAGCTGATAGGCTAAGAAAACGGCCATCCCCCACATAAAAAGGGCCGACGCCTGATTCAATTTCCTTATTTTTCGTCCATCTTTGTCGTAATGACCCAGTTTGCGGCCCGCTGCGGCCAGCATGAAAAACCAAATAAAAGAAACAGCCACGCATGCTCCAGCGAACAGCAGCTTGTCAATTCCCTGATACGCCAAGGAACTCGTTCCAACGACTCCAATCGTATCAATGATGGCGTGAGGGTTGAACAAGGAAACGGAAACCGCAAAAAGGATTTGCTGTCTCGGTGAAATAGGGCCACTCGGCTCCTCCTTGCTATCATCCGGGACACTCTTCCATATCGACCAGCCCATATAGAGTAAAAACAGACAGCCAATCGCCAGTAATAATTGGTTCATCCACGTAAATTGCAGCACAATTACAGAAAGCCCGGCTACCGCCAGCGCGATTAAAATCGCATCACATACAGAGGCCGTAATCACTACAGGGAGCGCCGCCCTGAAGCTATGCTGTGTCACCCCTTGATTGAAAATAAAAATATTCTGCGCCCCTAATGGCAAAATTAATCCAAATGATAAAATCAGCCCGTGAACAATTGCTTCTAACATCGTCTCTCCTCCCTTACTAAAGGTAGCATAACGGATAGAAAAAATCCTGTCTGCAACCAATTGGTTCGCTGACTATCCAACCAATTTACGCTATACTTTATTTACAAATGCAAGCGAAGGAGGGAAACGTATTGTCAGAAATCAATTGGAAGCCTGTGAAATCATCCTCAACCCCCTTATATTTGCAAATTGTCAATTTTATTCGAAATAAAATCATGAGTGGGGAATGGACGATCGGAACAAAGCTCCCCTCCCAACGGCAGTTAGCAACCAGCTTTGAGGTGAACAGAAGCACTGTCATCACCGCCCTGCAGGAGCTTATCGCAGAGGGACTGCTCGAAGCAAAGGCCGGCAGCAGGACGATCGTCGCCAACAATACGTGGAATGTCCTGGCCGCCTCATCACCGAATTGGCCGGAATACGTCCAGGCCGGGATTCATCAGCCAAACAAATCGCTGATCCAGCAAATCAATAAGGCCGAAGCGGAACCCGCCATTTTGCGACTTGGCACCGGGGAACTCGGCTCTGAGCTGATTCCCGCTGATGCCATGCAACAGATACTGACCTCACTTCAGCACGAGCCGCTTTCCCTCGGCTATGAAGAGCCGAAAGGGAATATGCAATTGAGGGAAACGCTATCCGGTTATTTGCGGAATAAGGGAATCTACGCCTCGCCGTCATCGATTTTAATCGTTTCCGGTGGTCTTCAGGCACTGCAATTAATTGCCTGGGGTCTTTTACGAAAGGGCTCCGTTATCTTGCACGAAGCGCCGTCTTATCTTAATTCTCTTTCTATGTTTGAATCGGTCGGAATACGGGGAGTCGGCATTCCTCTTGATAGGCACGGGTTGCAAATGGAAAGCCTTGTCCGACTGAAGCGCCAGCATGACGCTGCATTGCTTTATACGATCCCTTCTTTCCATAATCCTACAGGGGCGGTCATGTCAGAGGAACGACGCAAACAGCTAACCGAAATAGCCCACCGTGAAACGCTGCCTCTTATCGAGGATGACGTCTACGGCGATCTTTGGTTCGAGGATGCACCTCCGCCACCGTTAAAGGCTGATGACAGGGGTGGTAACGTTCTCTATTTAGGAAGTGTGTCGAAGGCATTAAGCCCGGGCTTGCGGATTGGCTGGCTCGTTGGCCCTGAACAGGTGATTGACCGGTTGGCCGATATTAAAATGCAGACCGACTACGGCTCAAGCTCGCTCTCTCAAGCTGTCGTCAACCAATGGATACGAAGTGGAAAATATGAGGCCCATCTGGCACGTCTCCGAGCAAGCCTTCTGAGACGCCGCGATTTAATGCTCGATATCCTGAAGCACTCCTTTTCCGATTGTTGCACGTGGAACATTCCGGACGGAGGTTTTTACATTTGGCTGCAGCTACAAAAAGGGATCTCCGCGCGAAAATTATTTCAGCACGTCTTGCAGAAAGGAATCTTGCTTAACCCGGGCACGATCTACGATAAATTTGACGACAGCCATCTTCGTCTGTCTTATGCCTATCCTTCTGAGTCGGAGCTTATCCAGGGCATGCAAAGTTTGGCCAAGATGATAAAAGAGGACTTTCGTCAATAAAACCTCAAAAAATCAGAAAAAATTCGTCACATTCTTGCTCACAATTTCACAAGAATCATGAGATAATAGAGACATAAACAGCAAACGCTTTCTTTTTTCGTTGTTAATCCTGGCTGTTTAAAGGAGAGGATCGTATGTATAACCATATCTTAGTCGCAGTCGACGGTTCACAGCAATCAGAGCAAGCTTTAGCGAAGGCTATTCAAGTAGCGGAGTTTCACAAATCTTCCTTAGTCATCGCCCATATTATTGACCTCCGAAATGTTACCGGAGCGGTCGGCTTCCACGATTCCTGGTTCGTCCGGATTGAAAATGATGCGAAAGAAATGCTGGCGCGCTACAAAGAGCTGGCGGAAGCAAAAGGGCTAACCAAGGTTGAAACCGTGCTAAAATCAGGCAACCCTCGTTTTTTAATCGCGGAAGAGCTGCCAAAGACTTATCACATTGATCTGCTCGTCACCGCAGCAACCGGCCGCAACAGAGTTGAGCGTCTGTTAATCGGCAGTGTCGCAGAAGCTTCCGTCCGTCAGGCCCCTTGTGATGTCATGATTGTGAAGAATGCCGCTTCCGAATAAGCAATCGTCCCTTTACCATAGCAAGAGCTTGAGAAAAAGGCTGGCTTTTCCTTTTATCTCAAGCTCCCGTTTTCCCCATAAGCCTCTTTCACTGCTTCAGGGCTCCCTTGCGCTCGTCGCCGCTTACTTGACCAAACTAGTTAACACATGCTCAATAATCTGCTCGTTGGCGATTGGCCCGCCGTATAGCCAGCTCGTCGTACTGTCGAACTCATACAAATGATCATTTTTCACAGCCGGAATGCTTTGCCATAAAGGCTCCTGCAGCATCTCTCTGCCTTCATCGCCATCACTGTTGACCAAAAACAGGTGATCAACATCCATATTCGCCAATTCCTCCAGCGAAACAGGGTTCCAGTTTCCCGATCCTGTAGCCGACACCTCCTTGACTAAATCAGGAGCTGTCAATCCAAGATCCTCATACAAGACCGCCCCGCTGGATAGGTCTTCACTTACAATATAAAATTGCTTCGAGACAAGCCAGATCGCCGCTACGGATTCCTCACCAATCGCTTCCTGCAGCGTCTGTTGCGCTTCTTCGGCGACCTCCGTATATTCAGTAAGGATCTGTTCCGCTTCCTCTTCTTTATTTAACACTTTTCCGACTGCCCGCAGCGCCTCGCGCCAGTCATCATTGACCTCATCGCCGAGTACATAAGTCGGGGCGATTTTCTCATACTGACTGTACTTGCCTTCTCCTACCGTGGACTCTGAACCAATAATCAATAAGTCCGGATCAAACTCGATGACCGTTTCAAATGGCAAATCCCATGGAATCGTTGGCACATCCTGCAAATAATCCTGTAAATAGTGCTGAATGCTGCCCTCTCCTACCGTCCATTGCGCGACAGGAGTAAAACCAAGTGCGACAAGAGGATCTTCAAGATAGGAAGCGATAATCCGCTGAGGATTCGCCGGTACGGTCACCTCATGACCCATTCCGTCCGTTAAAGTAAACGATTCGTCACTCTCTTCCCCCGCCGGCGTTTCTTCGGCAGGGGCCTCTTCAGGATTCTCTTCACTTTGTCCCTCTTCCGGCGCCGCACCTCCGCAAGCGCTTAAAGCCATGATCGCAATTAATAAGAAAACAAAAAGGAATATGCTCTGCTTCCGTTCACTTTGTCTTACATATGTCTTCATCTTCTATTCTCCTTCACGGTTAAGAAACACCTTACTCAAATTTTGCATCCGATTAAATGATAACAATTCTCATTATCGATTTCAACTGTTGTTTTACTTAATAAACAAATAAAAACCCTGTGAGGAGATCCGATCCTCACAAGGCTGATGGCTATCATCTTTCATTCCGTGACTCTAACGTACCCAAATCGGCCCAATCAATCCTTCCGGCTTCATTCCCAGCGCCAGTTTACTAAGATGGGCATAGCTAACCTGTCGATTTGCCGCGAGAAATTGCTTCAGTTCTTCAATTTTGCTGTCTGCTTTTAATTGCTCAATTTCTCGCTTGTAGACAGCCAGTACATAGTCCGCCTGAGCCTGAGGCTGAAACTTGTCAGCATCCTCTCCCATGAGTAAGGCTCCCATATATTGATAACCATATTGGAGCTGACGGGTCAATTGGACGACATTGAGAAACTTTTGGAAAAGTACCGGCTTCGTCCGACGGAACTGTTCCACCGCCTCTTTCGCCGTTTGGACTTCCTGATAACTTGATGCGGTCAGCATGTCATCTCTCCTTTTTCTAAATTAATCCCAAGGCTTTTTCAACTCAAGGTTCGCGACAAGCTCTTTATTTTGCTGACGCTTCAGCTTACGAATTCTTTCACGTTCCTTTCCAGTCTCATAGAGATATTTTTCTTCCTCTGATTCCGGAATGACGCCCGGCACTTCCTTTGGCCGCTTATTCTCATCCAATGGAACAAATGTCAAAAAGGCGGTCGCGGCGATTTTACGTTCCGCCGTTTCAAGATCCTCAGCGATCACCTTACAAAAGATTTCCATTGATGTCTTCCCTGTATAGCTGACAAATGATTCAATACAGACAGAATCACTCTGTCTGATCGGCTGAAGGAAATGCACAGAATCAGTTGAAGCCGTGACACACTCCTTCACTCTTGAATGCCTGCGGGCGGAAAGAGTCGCACAGGCATCCATCTTTTTCATTAGAACGCCACCAAACAATGTATAGTAATTGTTCAAATCGTTAATCAATACTTGATCAGTTTGAACAACACGAGTTTCTTTCATTTTTTTTGCTTCCATTATCTCACCTTATTTCTAGATGCATATTCTGAGTAGAATTCGCTCATTTCCTATTATAGGTTAAAGACAACGGTAAAATACAATGCCGATCCTACATACGCTCTATACCGATCGCTTATGAAAGCGTTTTGTAGGAGGATTTCCATGTGAAAAATAGAGGTTGGAAAGCGGAATGACATTTTCTTTGTAAGATTGATGTTTTCTATCATAGCACTGACAAAGGGGAAAGATGCATGGTGTAATGGTACAATCCTAGCATCGGGAATAATTCTACGAGGCAACAGCTGCTTACCATCAGACCACAAAACAGCAAACAGGAAGTCCACTTCTCTGCTTGCTGTTTTATCCTTTTTGATCCGGTCTGCTTTTCGGCAGCTTTCCTTTTGCAAAATGAATGAATTCCGTGGCAACATGCGATAAATACGCTTCTTTTTTCCAAATCATCGCCAGCCTCCATTCAATCGTCGGATTCGTAACGGCGATCGTATGGACATCCCGCTTCAGCTCTGTGCACGTGCTTTCCGGCAAGAGCGTGATCCCTAAATTATAGGCGACCATTTCTTCAATGAAGTCCAATTGCGATGTCTCCGAAATAATGCCCGGCTCAAAGCCGGCTTCCCGACATGCCGCCAGCACAAGCCTTCTCAGCTCAAACTCACGATTAAACATAATAAATGACTCATCCTTCAGCTCCGATAACGCCACCGTTTCTCTGCCGACAAGACGATGGGAAGGCGGGACAACGAGCTTCAGCTTGTCCGTTTCAAACATATAATAATCGAGCATATCATGCTTATCGGGAAGCACGACTACGCCGAAATCCAGCTTATCATTTGTAATCTCTTCTTCAATCTTCTTGGACCCGGCTTCTTCTAATTGAAAGGTTACTTCCGGGTACTCTTTATGAAAGGAAGCAAGCAGCTGCGAAAAGAAGAATGAATTCACAATCGTCGGCAGCCCGATCCGGATCTGCCCCGTTTTCACTGTTTTCATCTTATCCAATTCTGCATACAGCCGCTGCCATTGCTTATCCATCACCTGCGCATGCTTATTTAAAACATGCCCGGCATCTGTCAGGATTACCTTTTTCCGCGAACGGATAAACAATGGCAGTCCGAGCTCGTCCTCCATTGATTTAATAATCCGGCTGAGCGCCGGCTGCGTAATATACAGATTCTCAGCTGCATGCGTAAAGCTGCCCGTACGTGCCACTTCAAGAAAGAACTGCAAATGCTTCATTTCCAATTTAGAACCATCACCTTTTGCTTTTTAGAGTCACAGTAAAGCTTTCCATTATTGTCTTTTTTTATGAGATATTTTGCTCTATCATCCAGTTTCTTAAAGCCGATATCGATAATGAGATGAAAAAACTGAGCCAGCTGAACTCAAACTATGGTGAAGCAATAGTCTACTCAAAACGAGCCCCTCTCCTTCATCACAATCTCCTCGATAATATCTTTCACCGTCACCTGTTCCAACACCTTTTCAAGCGCAAATTGGGCAGCGGCCAATACGGGGAGAATCGCCTCCTGAATGTTGCGTCCTACGACACAATCCGGATGGGGGTGGTCATGTATACTAAACAATTCTTTTTCCTTTACGACATCGACTGCCTTATAGACGTCCAGCAAAGTAATTGAAGCCGGCTCCTTAGCAAGCCTCGCCCCGGCGACTCCCGGCTGTACGATAAGTAAATCGGCTTTTTTCAGCATGCCCATAATTTTTCTAATTAAGGTCGGGTTCGTATTGACGCTTCCTGCCAAATATTCGGACGAGCTTATTCCGTCTTTATTTAATTCAATCAGAGCTAAAATATGAATGCCTACGGCAAAGCGGCTGCTTATCGCCACATCAATCACCTGCCTTTTTCTTTGTCATGACTATAATACCGTATTATACCTCAAATTGATTGACAGGATAACAAGGAGTATCTATGATAAATACATGTATCTGAAATAAATACAAGTTAATCATTAAAAAACGAAACGGGAGGGATCATCGATGAAACTTTTAGTAACGGGTGCAACAGGGAAATTAGGGACAAAAGTGGTAGAAACGCTATTGAAAGCCGTACCGGCCAGTCAGCTGGCTGTCAGTGTCCGCGATCCTCAGAAAGCTGAAAGCTTGCAAGCACGCGGTGTCGAAGTGCGCCAGGGCAATTTCGACCATCCGGCTACATTGGATACGGCTTTTGCCGGCGTCGACAGATTGCTGATTATCTCAGCTGACGGTGACAATGAAACGAGAATTAAACAGCATGGCAACGCCGTCTCCGCAGCGGCACGGGCAGGCGTACGCTTCATCGCTTATACAAGCATCACGAATGCTCAGGGAAGCAGTAATTTTCTCGCTCCGACTCATAAAGCGACCGAAAATGCGATCTTGGAAACAGGCATCCCGTATTCCTTTTTGCGCAACAACTGGTATTTGGAAAATGAAAGCTCAAGTATTCAAGGTGTGCTGGCTGGCGCCCCTTGGGTGACCTCTGCCGCTGATGGAAAAGTCGGCTGGGCTGTGCAACAGGATTATGCAGAAGCCGCGGCGGCCGTTCTCGCCGGTCAAGGGCATGACAATACAATCTATGAGCTTGCCGGTAAACCGCTGACGCAGGAAGAGCTTGTAGCAACGCTGAGCAAGGTGATCAAAAAGGACATAACCGTCCAGCAGGTTGATGACGAGACGTATGCCGATGTAATGAAACAGGTCGGGGTACCGGAATCGTTTTTACCTTTCTTAGTCAACATTCAAAAAGACATTCGCGAAGGGACGCTCGACATTGAAAGCAATGATCTGGAAAAGCTTCTCGGACGACCGGCTACTCCAATCGAGGATGGACTTTCACAAATCGTGAACGCGAACGGATAGACAATCTCATTTCAGCAAGACTAAACATACTACCATTAGTAGCACAAACCATGGCCTTGGTTCGTGCTACTATTTTTTTTTATAGTAGCAGGAAAGTCGACTATCCTACACGCGAAAAGGGAAGTTTCTCCTCTATTCGCTATATACACCCGAGCCGTTATTAAAAACAATAAGGATGTTATGATATTGTATAAAAAAAGTCTATACAATAAGAAAGGAATGATAAACAACGTGTCTAAATTTTTAGTTTTTATATGCCTACTCAGCATATGGATTATCGTTGGATGTTATTCTGACTCAACTAATTTGGCTGACGAAACTGAGCTTAGTAAAGCAATTATGCAAGAAACCGGAAAGGAAATGAAGATACCTACTTTCAATGATTTGGACATTTCATATGTGTATGTACAACATCATGCAAACGGAGATCCTAGTGTGAATCTCTATTATACGCCCGAGCCTTCAGATGACATAAAGCCTTTTTTTGCAGATCAAAATAATGTGACAGAATGGGAAGAAGCCCATCATGCTAAAACGATTGTAGGGCCTTATGATACTGAAAATGTACTACTTGTCACTTTAGATTATAACGGAATTGCTCCAGCAAAAGAACATACTATAAATAGTAATGGCACTGAAGTTACAGTCGAGCAGGATGGTATGTATATTATCCATTCTTTTTCCATAAATAATGTGACTTACAAATTAGCTTACGATACTAGTCATTATTTTTCACAGGATAATATAACCGATTACACCAGTTCTGTTATAAATAACAGTTAAAGGAGACATGTGACATTCCATCAAATGGTTTAGAACATATAGGGCTGGGCAAACACCTTTTGCCCAGCCCTTTCTCTCTATTCACTTAATATGCCGTCCAGCCCGCGTCGGCCGTGATGACTGTTCCATTCACAAAATCTGCTTCATCAGAAGCAAGGAACAAGGCAATATTGGCAATGTCCTCCGGCTTTCCGGTACGCGGATTGATCGCCAGACCCGGCTGTGTCCGGCCGATGCCGAATTCATTAATATTAGTCATCGACGTGCCAATATTCGTTTCAACAGCTCCGGGGGCAATCGCGTTGCAGCGAATCCCTTTTTGTGCATACATAAAGCCGGTGTTCTTCGTAAAGCCGACGACAGCATGCTTTGAAGCTGTATAGGTTGCTCCTGCTCGGGCACCTTGTAATCCCCCTGCCGAAGCGATATTAATAATGACCCCTTTTTGCTTTTCTAAAAATATTGGAAGAGCCTTGCGCGTTGCCCGCATTACGCTCGTCGTATTGATCGCAAAGATTTTTTCCCATGACTCATCTTGAATGTCGGCGGCAGCCTCGAAGTTATCCATAATGCCGGCGTTATTAACTAAAATATCAAGCGTGCCGTAGCTGTTGACAGCTGTGTCAATCAAATTTTGAATATCCTCTTCCTTCGCAACATTGGCGACAACAGCGATTGCCTCGCCACCAGCCGACTTAATCTCGTCCACCGTCTGGTTTGCCGCTTCGGCATTAATATCAGACACGACTACCTTCGCACCCTCTTTTGCATAAACGTTAGCAATCGCTTTTCCCATTCCTGACGCGGCCCCGGTAATAACAGCTACTTTGTCCTGAAGTCTCATTTCCTGATCCCTCCATTCGTTTTTTCATGCTTTTCCTTACAACTTCATTATACACCTATCAATTTAGAAACATCCGCTTTATAGAATTTGTCAAAATGAGGTTTGTGTGTCTAAAAATTTAATCTTCTATTAATCATCGTTGGGATGTTTTTCGATCCGACTTCTGCTATTTTAGTATTAACTCCTCTGCTTGTGCCCGTCGCGCAAAGTCTGGGGATTGACCTGATCCATTTAGGTTTGATTATGACAATGAATATTGCCATCGGGATGTTCACGCCGCCATTCGGGTTAAACTTATTTGTCAGCCAAGGTGTCTTCAAGAAGCCGATTCATGACATTGTAAAGAGCTTATCCCCTTTTTGGATTTGGTACGCGATCTCCTTGCTGATCGTCACCTATCTTCCACAGATCTATCTATGGATCCCGGAGATGGTCGCGAAATAGAACCTGACAATAGGAGGATTAAATCCGTTGCAGCTATCCGTCATTCTTATCGCTCTTTTTGTTTTTCTATTGGCCGGGGTATCAAAAGGAATTAGTGGAATGGGCCTGCCTCTGGTCGCCACTCCGATTTTAACGGTGATGTTCGACCTACAGACAGCGATAGCCTTAACCGTCCCGGCGACGGTGGCGACCGACTGCTTTATGCTCGTCAAAACATTTGAGAAGTGGAGCACATTAAAAAAAGCCGCCGTCCTCACCTTAATGGGAATCGGCGGTATGATTATCGGTTCAACCATTTTAGTCATGACCGACTCCAACCTTTTGACCGGCCTGCTCGGCGTCGTCATTATTTTCTTCGTCATTAGTTCACTGACATCCTTCCTGCCTCAATTTACGAAGCCGCCGCAATGGGTCGATGGCGCCGTTGGTCTTATCGGTGGTACTCTTCAGGGAGCAGCAGGAGCGAGCGGACCGTTGATCAGTTTATATTTTTTGCAGATGAACGTCAGCCGCTATCAGTTTTTATTTTTGATTAACTGTTATTTTGTCGTTATTGATATCACGCAGCTAATTACGATTAGCTCGCTTGGCTTTTATCAAGGAAACACGCTTTTCCTCTACGCTCTTCTGGCGATCATTCCGTCATTTCTCGGCCTTGCCCTGGCAATGAAAATCCAAAAATCTATCACCGACAGCGTGTTCAAGTATTCCGTCCTGTCCTTAATCGGGATAAGCGGCTTGCTGCTCCTTTATAAAGCCCTCTTTTCATGAAGCTGCTGAAAAAGTGTGTTTCGCTTTTTCAGCAGCCTCCTTTTCATAGACGTCCAATCGACGGGAGTGCCACCTTTTTTCACGATCAGGATTGCGTCGACTCCCCACCGTCAACATGAAGAACCTGACCGGTGACATGGCGCGAATCATCCGAAGCCAGATAGACAAATGTCGGTGCCACCTCAAACGGATGGGCCATCCGATTAAAAAGATTTCCGCCGTGGAGCGCGTTTTCATCGGACGAAAAACTAGCCGGAATAAGAGGAGTCCAGATACGGCCGGGTGCAACCGCGTTGACGCGGATTTTCCGTTTGGCAACATTTCTCGCCAATGCGCGGGTCCATCCGACAATCGCCGCCTTTGTCGCGGAATAATCCATTAACAGCGGCTCCCCTTCGTAGGCCACGACAGATGCCGTGCCAATGATCGAGCTGCCCGCTTCGAGGTACGGCATCGCCGCCCGCGTCGTATAAAAGTGCGAGTATACATTGAGTTTAAACGTTTCATCAAACTGTTCATCGGTAATTTCCGTTATGTCGTTTTGCTGAAACTGGATGCCGACATGATTGCATAGTACATCCAACCGGCCAAATGTGTTGATCGTTTCATATACGATATGTTCACATTGCTCCTTTTCCCTCAAGTCACCCGGCAGCACTAAGCATCTTCGGCCAAGCTCTTCGACCCGGTCTTTTGTCCGGTTCGCATCTTCGTGTTCATCTAAGTACGAAATCGCTACGTCGGCGCCTTCCTTCGCGAAGGCAATCGCTGCTGCAGCGCCCATGCCGCTGTCTCCCCCGGTAATGAGTGCTGTTTTACCGGTTAATTTCCCGCTGCCGCGATAATGCGGGTTTTCGATAATCGGCTTTGGAACCATCAAGCTCTCAAGGCCCGGTTGCCGAAGCTGCCTTTGCTCAGGCTGAGCCATCGGGACTTCTTCCGTTTTTGTGATTTTGCCGTAAATCGGGTATTGAGGATACGGATCATCCTTCTTGTTCTCTTCAAACCATTGCTGATACACTCTGATTCTTTCAAGCTCTTCATTCGTTGGCTGATTGCGCTCATCTTTATTTTTCATAACGTCTCCCTCCCAGATAACATATGCTATGTCTAGGCATTTGCTTATGTGAAGAATGCTAATAAAAAAATCGGGAGGAATGACATTTGAATATTGAATTTTTTCCAGAAGCGACAAGGCTTTTGCAAAATGAGGAAGAAAAGGTGACAATGGACTATATGACATACAGCTGGGATCTGCCAACGATCGCTGTGCGACCGCCTTATTACAGCAACCCTGTTTACGAGCCTTATTACCCGGCATTATAGGCAGGACAGTCAGAGGCCTGGTCAGAAGGTTGTTTCATTACCTTTTGTCCGGCCTCTAAGCAATGAGCGGAACCGCCACGATCTGTTGAAGCTAGTATTGTTTCAGCCCATCGTTCCCGGGCAAAACATCCAAACTTGACCTTCCCGTCCATCATTCGTTATAGTGACAATACACGGTAAGAAATACGCGTAGCGTCCTTTCTTAGAAGCGGCGCGCGAAGCCGACGCCCCGCCCCGACAGGCGAAAATGGGTAAAAGAAATGAGGGGGACACATGGAGTGGAAACCGAACCGCGACGATCAAAAACCTTTATATAAACAAATTGCAGCCTATTTTGAAGCTGAGATTTCTTCCGGCCACCTCCCTCCTGCCAGCACATTGCCCTCCGAAAGAGCGTTAGCAGCAACATACGCTGTCAACCGGAGTACGATTGTCGCCGCTTACGCCGAGCTTGAATCGATGGGGCTAGTGACGAGGCAAAAAGGAAGCGGCACAAAAGTCAGCAGTGATATTTGGGGCTTGCTCAATAAACGGATGCCGAACTGGAATCACTATGTAGAGGCAGGTTCAGTTTTACCTAATTTCCCGATTGTTCAAAGATTGAGAGAGCAATCAAAGGATGATCGCATCATTAACTTCATGAGCGGAGAATTATCGAGTGATTTATTCCCGACAGAACAGTTTCAGACAATCCTTTCCAGCCATCGCTTTACCGAGAACCTTGGCTACGACGAACCGCAAGGGAATGAAAGGTTAAGGGCCGTCATTGCCGAGCATGTCCAAGCATATCGAAATATTCAGACCGATGCTTCGTCGATTCTGATCACATCCGGAGCGCAGCAGGCCCTCCATCTTATCGTCCAGGGGCTGCTCCAACAAGGCGATGCCGTAGCAATCGAAGATCCATCCTATTGCTACACGTTACCGCTTTTCCGCTCTGCCGGACTCCATGTCCATCTAGTAAAGCCCGACAACAATGGGATCCGGCCCGCTGATCTGATTGAGCTGCATAAAAAGCATCGCATTCGCATGATCTTTTTAAATCCCGATTTTCAGAATCCTACCGGGACGGTTCTTAGCCTGGAGCGCCGCAAGAAAATTTTAGATATTTCATCCGAGTTCGGCATTCCGGTCATTGAGGATGACCCATACAGCCTTACGTCAGCAGGAGAATTTAATCAGCCTACTTTAAAGTCATTGGACTTGAACGGCAATGTGCTCTATATTAGCTCGCTTTCAAAAATCGTTGCCTCCGGATTGCGGGTCGGCTGGGTGATCGGTCCCCACCCCGTTATCCAGCGTCTGGCTGATATTAAGCAGCAGGTTGATTTCGGGCACAGCATTTTTCCGCAGTGGGTGGCAAAAGAGTTTCTTGACTCTGCCTACTTCCCGCACCATATCAGCTTGCTCAGACAAAAGCTGGAACGCCGCAAACAAGAGATGGTCACAAGCTTACAAGCGCTCTTACCCGAGCAGGTCGAATACGAGACCCCTCAGGGCGGCATTCATTTATGGTGCAAAATTAACGGCTTATCTAATGAAAATCGGCTGATCGAAGAGGCGATAAAAAAAGGCGTCATCTTCACCCCAGGGCGCATAATGGGTTCCGAATCGGGCTTTGTCCGCTTTACATATGGGAGAGGAAATGAGCAGCAAATCCGTGAGGGGATTAAACGATTTAAGGAAGCTCTTATCGAGTCAACGATGACATAACGTCACCTTGTCCCAACGCTACAAAGTGGATGAGAAAATTAATGGCAAATTGGATGGTGCCAATTTTGTCATGATCGGGTTTAATAAAAGAACATAGACATCATCATGCAATCCTTGAAGGAGAGAAACAATGACAATCTTAATTATTTTTGCCGCTATTGTTTGCGTAGCAGCCCTTGTCATTACATTATCATTGACAAAAACAGAAGACTCGAATTATAGCAGCCAACGCAGTATTGGCAATCAATTAATTATTTATCTTGGCCTCATTCCGGTTATCGTAATTGTGTTAGTTCTCGGTTGGTTCTTTTTATTTTAAAATAAGGGGCTGAGTAAAAGGTTGTTTTTCACCTTTTTCCCAGCCCCTGCTAACTAGTTTTGTCACAGCAAGACAACGCCGCTACCTTCCTTTAGCTGTGAACCAGCTCTTTTTCACTTAAGCCAAGCGTCTTCGCAGTCGAAGTATGAATGTCGTGCAGAAGCTCTCGGTTTTCCGCGAGTGACACCCCATAAGAAGGAATCATTTCTTTAATCTTCGGCTCCCACTGGGCCAAATGCTGCGGGAAGCAATTTCTGATCACCTCAAGCATGACATGAACAGCAGTTGACGCTCCCGGGGACGCTCCTAATAAAGCAGCAATCGTACCATCTGCGCCAGTAATCACTTCCGTTCCAAATTGAAGCGTTCCTTTTCCGGCATCCGTGTCTTTAATCACCTGTACACGCTGGCCCGCTACGACTAAATCCCAATCCTCGTCTTTCGCATTCGGAATAAACTCCCGTAGCTCTTCCATCCGCTTTTCTTTTGACAGCATTACCTGTTCGATCAAGTATTTAGTCAAGGAGAGATTTTTTGCTCCTGCCGCCAGCATCGTAACAAGGTTATTCGGTTTTACAGAAGTCAATAAATCAAGCATCGAGCCTGTTTTCAAAAACTTTGGTGAGAATCCGGCAAACGGACCAAACAACAGCGATTTCTGTCCTTCGATAAAGCGGGTATCGAGATGCGGAACCGACATCGGCGGTGCTCCAACCTTCGCCTTGCCGTATACTTTCGCGTGGTGCCGCTCAATCACTTCCGGATTATGACAGACCATGAAAATGCCGCTTACCGGGAATCCGCCAATATGTTTTCCTTCAGGAATACCGGACTTTTGCAGCAAATGCAAACTTCCTCCCCCGCCGCCGATGAAAACAAACTTTGCCGTATGACGCTCGACTGTACCGCTCTCGACATTCCGTACATTTAATTCCCACAAGCCGTCCGCGGTACGATTCAAATCATCTACACTGTGCTTGTAACGGATTTCGACGCCCTGACTTGCTAAATGATCGAACAGCATCCGCGTCAACGCGCCGAAATTGACATCGGTTCCAGAATCGATCTTCGTTGCAGCAATCGGCACGTCCGTTTCCCGATCCTCCATAATAAGCGGAATCCATTCCTTCAATTTTTCAGGATCCTCAGAAAATTCCATTCCTTGAAAAAGGGGATTTCCTGTGAGCGCTTCAAACCGTTTCTTTAAAAATGTCACATTCTGCTCCCCTTGCACCATACTCATATGAGGCAATGGCATAATAAAGTCCTGCGGATGCTGGATTAGCTGACGGTTAACAAGATAAGACCAGAACTGCATCGAAAGCTGAAACTGCTCATTCACGTTAATCGCTTTACTAATGTCGATCGATCCGTCCGGCCTTTCCGTTGTGTAATTAAGCTCGCATAGTGCCGCATGCCCTGTCCCGGCATTATTCCATTCATTGGAGCTCTCCTCACCTGCCTTTTCGAGCTTCTCAAACACAGTAATTTCCCATTCTGGTACTAATTCTTTCAAAAGTGTCCCTAACGTCGCACTCATGATACCAGCACCAATTAAGATGACATCTGTTTTTGTTTCTCCGTTGCTCATTTTTACCATCCCTATACTCTAAAATTTGCAGGAAGGATGTATACGCTCCTGCCTAGGTGTCACACCAAGCAAGGCGCGACCTATTACAAAACTTGTCTGTTTCCATTATAACCTTATCATCATTATCCATTATAATGATTTATAGCTTATAATATCTACCCATTATCCATATTTATATACGATTTAAAGCTGTAAAAATGAGAAGATACCAATAAGGGCACGAAACAGAACTCTATTTATTGTAAGTTTTTTTATTATTAAACATATCAAGGAGATGTACCAAATGGTTTTTGGCACACCTCCACATGATCACGTATCCTCTGTTTATCGTTCATCTTCCTTCATAACTTCCTGAGCAACCCGGAAGCTGTCAATCGCTGCTGGTACGCCGCAGTAAATGGCAGTCTGTAAAAAGACCTCTCTCATTTCCTCCAGCGTGACCCCGTTATTGAAGGCTCCTCTTACATGCAATTTCAATTCATGCGGGCGGTTAAGCGCCGTCATAAGGGCCAGATTGAGCAGGCTCCGTGTTTTCCTCGGAAGCTCTGGTCTCGTCCATATTTCGCCCCAGCAATATTCGGTCACTAGTTCCTGCAGCGGCTGAGTGAACTCCGTTGCATTATTAATCGACTTGTCCACATACTCTGAGCCTAATACCTCTCTACGAACCTTCAATCCTTCTTCAAATCGTTTTTCATTCATTGTGCATAACTCCTTTCATCCTTTACATATTGTCCTTCTTATTGACGTTAATATTGTCGACAATATAGTATTTCTTCTACAATTCTCGACTATCTCATTTGTTACCGTTGAGATCGTCCAGTTCATGTAATATCTTCTCATTATGCTCACCTAACTCAGGAATTGCCTTCATACTCGGTTCAAAACCTTCCATCGTCACAGGAGGAATTAACATTTTAACTGAACCGACTGGTGTATCAATATTTCTCCAACGATTTCTCTCAGCCAGTTGCGGATGATGGAAGAGTTCTTTCATCGTATTCATACGAGCATTAGCTATTTTGCTTTCTTCCAATCGGCCAATGACCTCATCAGACGTTAAAGTTGAAAATGCCTCCTCTATAATGGTTTTTAATTGTGCTTGATTTTCAAAGCGACTTGGATTGTTTTCAAAACGTGAGTCTTCTGCTAACTTTGGTGTCTGGAGTAACTTAGCACAAAAGACGCCCCATTCTCGTTCATTTTGAATGGCAAAGAAAACCTCCTTACCATCTCCACATAAAAAGTGACCGTAAGGATAGATCGTAGCGTGATTCGCCCCGGTTCTTTTCGGTTCTTCCCCGCTGTAGCCAGCATAATACATTGGATAGCCCATCCACTCAGCGAGTGATTCAAGCATGGAAACGTCGAGGATTTTTCCCTTTCCTGTTTGGTTTCTTTCGATCAACGCGCTTAAAATACCACTAAATGCATATAAACCCGCACTTATATCAGCGACAGGGATACCCGCCTTGGATGGTACTTCATCTGTTCCTGTAATAGAAAGCAGGCCAGCTTCACATTGAATTAGTAAATCATATGCCTTTTTGTTTTTATACGAACCGCTTTTTCCATATCCCGAAATACTACATGCAATTAATCGAGGATAGTTATTTTTTAAGAAGTCATCACCAAACCCCAGACGCTCCATCGCACCCGGAGCTAAATTATGAAGAAACACATCTGCTTTTTTTAGTAAACGGACCAGTACATCTTTTCCTTCGGCACTTTTTAAATCCAGCGTCAATGATTCCTTTGAACGATTACACCACACGAAGTGACTTGACAGCCCTTTAACTGTTTTATCATAATTTCGAGCAAAATCCCCTCCCTCGGGGCGCTCAACTTTGATCACTCTTGCACCAAGATCAGCCAAATGACGGCTGGCAAACGGGGCCGCGATTGCTTGTTCAACGCTTACTACCGTTATTCCCTCTAAAGGCAACATTCGTTTTCCCTCATTTCAATTCGAGATTAAGTGTGCTTCGCATCACCACCATAAGAAATCAAGATATTTTCAATACAACTTTACCCGTACTTTGCCTGCTTTCGACTAACTGCTGTGCCAATCCAGCATCGGGCAAATTAAAAGTATTACTGATTTTAATGTTTAATTGGCCCGTCGATAAATAACGAAATACGTTTTCTCCAAGTTCATGCAGCATATGTGGTCTCTGGTTTTTAGTAGTACCTATACTGAATCCTAAAATAGACCTGCAAGTTGAATGCAAATCTTTCGTTTGAAATTGTGCAGGTTCTCCACTTGCATTTCCAAAGTTCACTAATCGGCCATATGGAGCTAGGCAGTCCAAGCTTTGTTCACCAATCTTACCCGCTATCGAGTCCAGGATTACATCTGCCCCTTTATTCCCCGTCAACTCATTTACTTTTTGGACAAAATCCTCAGTTTCGTAGCAAATAACATAATCTGCACCTGACTCTAGTGCCGCCTGCCGTTTACTCTCATGACCAACGGTGCCAATGACACAGCCTGCCCCTAATATTTTAGCAATTTGAGTTGCAGTTGTGCCGATCCCGCCCGCTGCAGCGTGTATGAGAACGGCTTCTCCCTTTTGCATTCGAGCAACCTTTGCAATAAGTGCATAGGAAGTAAACGATACAATTGGACTGGCGGCCGCTTCTTCAAAGCCGATACCCGGTGGTAGCGCAAAGACCAGTTCCTCATCCGCTATGCAATACTCGGCATATGACCCTGTTTTAGGAAAGGCTACGACCCTGTCACCGACGCTTACAGTCCTGACAGCTGCGCCGACACTTTCTACCACTCCTGCGGCATCAAGTCCTGGGATAATGGGCGGTTTTCCCGCTGCGTGATACCTTCCTTCCCTTGTTTGAATGTCGGCATAGTTAACACTTGTAGCGACAACCGAAATTAACACCTCATTCGACCCAACTATTGATGGCTTGTCAACATGTTGATAACTTAAAGCTTCCTTACCACCAAATTGATTGATGACAATTGCCTTCACGTATAAAACTCCCTTTCCTCTGTAAATGATAATAGGAGAAAATAACTTGCTACTTAGAAGGTTGGACTAATTCCATAATGACTCCATTAAATTCTTTTTCATTTGCAAAGGCAACTTTTGTATTATGGGCACCCGGCCGTGGAACTCGATCATCCATATTAATTCCTTCCTTCTCCAGCTCCTTAATTGCTCCCTCAATTTCCCCTACTTCCAGAGCAATATGATGGAGACCGCCTCCCGTTTTTTTCAAAAATTCATTAAGTGGTTGATTTTCCTCAAGAGGTTCAACCAATTCGATTTGGGTATCTCCAACTGGAATAAATACTACCCGAACATTAAATTCTTCTACCAGCTCAATTTCCGTTGAATCCAAGCCTAAAGCCCTTTGATAGGGAATAAGCGCTTCCTCAATGTTTTTTACGATAATTGCAATATGGTTGATTTTACTAATCAAACATTCCACCTCATTTTTTGTCTGTCTTTTCAAGAAAACGCAATTATATAAACATGCCACCATCAACTTTAATAATTTCTCCAGTTACAAAGCCTGCATGAGCAATAAGAGAATATGTCAGTTCAGCAACATCTTCAGGAGATGCCACTCTACCTAACGGTGTGCCTTCACTTAAATGCTTAATACTCTCCTCTTTTCCTTCATTCCAGCGAGTGGTCACAATACCAGGAGCAACGCTGTTCACCCGAACCTCCGGCGCCATAACACGAGCAAGAGATTTCGTAACACTATTAGCCGCTGCTTTGGAAGATGCATAAGCAATCGAACTTCCCAACCCCGTCAAGCCAGCGACGGAAGTCACATTAACAATACACCCATGCTGCTGTTTTAAGTAAGGGGCAGCCGCTCTGCAACAATAAAACAGACCCTTTACATTAATGTTCATGACACGATCCCAATATTCGTCTTTCAACCCTTCCAGATCGTCATGCTTCACAAAATTGGTAACTCCTGCATTATTGACTAATACGTCCAGCCGACCGAAGGCTTTAACAGTTTCCTCGACCATTCGTCTTACCATTTCATCATCATCAACAGAAGCTTTACAGACTAGACATTTCACCCCTAAATTTTCAATGTCCTTTTTCGTTTCCTGTGCCTCCTTTTCCGATCTCGAATAGTTAATAACAATGTTGGCGCCCTCTTTAGCCAATCGAAGAGCAATCGCTCTCCCTATCCCGGTACTTGATCCAGTAATTAGAGCTACTTTTCCTTCCAAAACCCTCTCCCCTTTCAGAAATATCGGAATATTAAATCTATTAAAATTTTATTTTTCGCTTTCTTCATGTTTTTTCTGATAGGACTCAACGCCCTGCTCATATAAGTCATTTCCATAGCAGTCATTGATAACAATGACGGGAAAGTCCTTGACAACCAGCTTCCGAATTGCCTCTGGACCTAAATCTTCAAAAGCAATAATGTCCACTGAGGTGATCGCTTTCGATAAAAGAGCTCCCGTGCCACCGATTGCAGCAAAATAAACGGCCTGATAAGTTTGAATTGCCTTTTTTACTTCATCATTTCTATACCCTTTCCCGATCATCCCTTTAAGCCCAAGGCTTAATAAAGCTGGCGTATATTTATCGACACGCCCACTTGTCGTCGGCCCTGCTGAACCAATTATCTGGCCAGCTTTAGCCGGGGTCGGTCCTACATAATAAATGGTCTGTCCATTAATCTGTATCGGAAGGGGCTCGTTATTCTGAATTGCTTCAAATATACGTTTATGAGCGGCATCTCGAGCAGTATATAATGCGCCTGATAAAAGAACCTTATCCCCAGCCCTCAAACCTAAAACTACTTCATCTGTTAATGGAAGCTGAACTATTTTTACACTCACTTGATCACCCCTATCACAAGACCGCTTCTTTATGACGGTTGGCATGGCATTGAATATTAACGGCAACTGGCAGGGAGGCAATATGACAAGGAAAAACTTCAATTTTGACATCAAGTACAGTTGTTACTCCTCCCAACCCTTGTGGCCCAACCCCCAATTCATTGCATTTTTGTATTAATTCTTTTTCGAGAGCCCCAATTCTTTCATCGGAATGACGCTGCCCGACATGACGGAATAATGACTTTTTGGCAATGTAGGTGGATCTTTCGAAACTGCCGCCAATCCCTACCCCAACAACCATTGGGGGACAAGCGTTTGGCCCAGCTTTAGATACCGTTTCAATGACAAAATCCTTGACGCCCTCTAACCCATCAGCCGGGTTCAACATTCTTAACCTGCTCATATTTTCGCTGCCCGCTCCCTTAGCGGAATACTTTATTTTTAGCTGATCTCCGGAAACCATTTCCACATAGATTAGAGCTGGAGTATTATCGCCCGTATTTATTCGGTTCAACGGATCGTTTACCATTGAAAAACGAAGATACCCCTCTCGATAGCCTTTACTGATGCCCTCGTTTATTGCCTCATATAAATCACCGCCAATAATCTGGCACTCGTAGCCGACTTCGATAAAAAACACTCCAACCCCTGTATCCTGGCACATTGGAACCCGTTCTTGTTTTGCAACGTTCGCATTTTCAATTAATTGACTTAACACATGACGACCAACTGTGGAAGTTTCTTGCTTAAGAGACTCATTGAAAACGTCCATCATATCATCACCAAGTTCATAATTAGCATCTTGGCATAACTGAACTACCTTTTCCGTGATTTCTTTCACATGGATTTGACGCATACTCATACTCCAATCCTCTTGAGCCCTATGTTTTTATTAATTCAAGTTAATGAGCATTCTTTTTTGGAAAGAACCTCATAACTTTAGTTGAAATTATCCATTCCTTTTTCCGTTAAATGCAACTCTTCTTCCCCCATATACTTCTTCAAACTCTTTCCAGTTCTTTCAATATGCTTTCGCATTAGTTCCGCAGCTAAGTCACTATCCTTTTTCTCAATAGCATCAAGAATTAAGCGATGTTCCTTATTGGATTTTTCCATTTGCCCATCAAATAAAAACGGGGCGGCATTCGATATTCCATGGCTCAACTGTTCGATGATCGTTCTTAATTTATTCCACTCTAAACCTTTGTAAATTAATCTATGAAACGTTTTATTCCCTTCAATAAAAACTTGCGGATTTGCTGCTTCCTTTTCCATCACATCTAATAACTCTTTCATTTCATTTATTTCTACTTCAGTAAGGTTAGACATACTTTTTCTTATTGCCATTGCTTCAAGGGTTGCTCTCAATGTATAAATTTCATCAATCTCTCCAATTGTTAATTTTTTAACTAGAGCACCCTTATGAGCTTCAAACTCTACTAACCCTTCCGATTCCAGCTGTCGAAGTGCTTCCCGAATCGGCATACGACTTACCCCAAGCTCATTCGCCAGCACATCTTGAACTAGACGTTCCCCCGGTTGAAAATCCCCCCTTAAAATAGCTTCTCTCAATGTTTGGCTTACACGGTCTTGCAATGTCATCCTTTCATGAATAAACAAATTTGTTTTCCGTGTCATAGTGGCCCTCCTTATTTTTTAGCTTATGCTGAAAATCTTTGATCCAGCTTTTATCTATAGTTGGATAGCTTTAAATAATTAGAATTCCATTTATGAGCAATGCACATAAATTATAAATTCCTATATTTAGTATATCTAAAACCGTCAGCTTATACCAAAACATCATTAGCTTTTTCTTCCCTTTCTTTTATAAAAGCTACATTAGCAACGATTTTATGCATCAACATGCGGAGGGCACATGCTGATGCAATTGACATACAAACAAATTTGCCATCCAACTTGTTTTATTTAATGAATAGGATCGTTATCTTTCTGGTGACTAACCGTCAATCGTTGCAGGCTGAATCATTTTAGAAGGGTCGACAATTTCATCAAACTCTTCCTCTGTCAGGATGTTTAAGGCTATAGCAGCTTCTTTTAGACTGAGTCCTTCTTTATGGGCATGTTTGGCAATTTTAGCCGCTTTTTCATAACCAATATGAGGGTTAAGAGCTGTGCCCAGCATTAGAGAATTGCTCAGGTTTCGTTTGATAACTTCGTAGTTAGGTTCAATCCCTACCGCACAATTGTCATTAAAGGAGACCATACTGTCGGCTAACAGTCTTGCAGATTGCAGAAAATTATAGGCGATGACAGGTTTAAATACGTTCACTTGAAAATTTCCTTGACTCGCCGCAATGCCTATTGTCACATCATTTCCCATTACCTGTGTTGCAACCATTGTTAATGCTTCTGCTTGAGTCGGGTTAATTTTGCCTGGCATCATTGAACTGCCTGGTTCATTTGAAGGAATCGTAATTTCGCCGATACCACTTCTCGGCCCGCTCGCCAGCCAACGTACATCATTGGCAATTTTCATTAAATCAGCTGCTAAAGCCTTTAAAGCTCCATGTGAGTATACGACTTCATCATAGCTAGTAAGAGCATGGAATTTATTTTGGGCAGGCTTAAAGTTTTTACCGGTAAATTCATTTATTTTCTTAACAGCTAATTCGGCAAATCCTTCATAAGTGTTTAACCCTGTCCCTACAGCTGTCGCAGCAAATGCAAGTTCCTCCATTTGCTTATAGCTATTTTCAATCATTTGTTCTGTCTTTTCCAACATTCGATGCCAGCCGCTAATCTCCTGACCTAGCGTAAGAGGTACTGCATCCTGCAAATGCGTACGCCCCACTTTTATAATGTCTGAATACTTTTCTGATAGCGAGAACAATGTTGACTTGAATTTTGCTAAAGCTGGCAACACCTGCTCTTCAACAGCCGTTACAGCTGCAATATACATAGCCGTTGGATAATTACAATTTGAGCTTTGGGAGAAATTAACATCGTCATTTGGATGAACGTTACCTTCACTTCCCATTTCCTCTAAAATTTGATTGGCTCTGTTGGCGATAACCTCGTTGATGTTCATATGAGTTTGCGTTCCGCTTCCTGTTTGCCAGACAACAAGGGGGAAGTGACCATTCAAGCTTCCTTCAATAATTTCATCGGATGCTTTCACAATCGCCTTTGCCTTTTCGGTGCTTAAATGACCCATTTCCTCGTTAGCCAAAGCGGCGCTTTTCTTTAAAATTGCAAATGCCTTTATAATCGCCTCGGGCATCCTTTCCTCGCCAATTTTAAAATTTTCCAGGCTTCTCTGGGTTTGAGCCCCCCAAAGTTTTTCAGCCGGAACTTTCATTTCACCAATTGTATCCCGTTCAATTCTGTACGCCATTTTTTATAATCTCCTTTTAATTTAACAGCTTAATTGATCATTTGATTCTATAATTCGGTTTATAGTGCGTTATTTAATAGCTTTTCAAAGTCAGACACCCTAGGAGTTCTTGGGTTTGTCCGGATTAAACGGTCGATTCCGATCGCTTTTTCCGCTATTACTGGCACATCCTTCTCCTTTATTCCTATTTGTGAAAGGCGGGTAGGCAGGCCAATTTCCTCAACTAGATTTAAAACAGCCGTTGACGCTGCTAATACAGCTTCTTGTTTTGGCATTAATGACGTATCAATGCCAAATGCCTTTGCAATATCGATCATTTTGCTCTTTTGGACTGTCGAATTATATTGCATAACATAAGGTAAAAGTAAACCCGTCACTTCGCCATGTGGAGACTTAACGATACCGTTAATTGGATATGCAAGTGCATGAACTGCCCCAGTACCGGAATTAGAAAATGCCATTCCGGCAATTAAACTGGCTAAAAGCATATTACCTCTTGCCTCTAAATTACTGCCTTGATGAACCGCTGTGGTGAGATTGTTCGCAATGAGTTCTATCGCCTTATAGGCCAAACTATCACTTAACGGGCTCGATCCTTGAAAAACCCCTTCGGAATCAAGGTGTGCAAAGGATTTAGTCATATAACTTTCAATAGCGTGCGACAAAGCATCAATTCCAGAGCAAGCGGTCGTATATGGTGGCAGGCCGATTGTCAGCTCTGGATCCAGTAAAGCTACATCCGGGCGTAAATATTCGTCTGATACCCCAAGTTTTATCTTATTTTCTACATCCTGCACGACGGCTACCGTCGTGACCTCGGAGGCGGTTCCAGCTGTAGTTGGAATTGCCACGACAGAAGTTGTCGGGCCAGGAACTGCTTTTTTAGCATAATCGAGGGGGTGCCCTCCATGGGTAAGGAGAAGTGCTGATAATTTCGCTATATCGATGCAACTCCCTCCGCCAAGTCCGATAATACAATCAGGTTCAAACTGTGATTTAGCATATTCTGCACAATCAATTGCCATTTGAGCCGGAGGGTCTGACACCACTTCATCGTAAATAACCGTTTGATAATTCTCTTTTTCAAGTAATGGAACGACCCGGTCCAAAATTCCTGCTTTACGAATTCCCTGATCGGTTACGATAAGCAGCTTTGTTGCATTTAACCGTTGTAACACATTGTTTAATTGTTGTATCGAACCATTTCCGAAGACAATTCTTTCTGTTGAATGAAAATTCCAAGATTGATTTATCATTGTGATTCTCCTTCTATATTAAAGTGTGGGAATTTTAGCTTCTGGAATCTAGTTTGTTTTTGCTGACAACTCTAGTAGGACCGGTTGAAGATATTTCATGAGCAAGTCGGGATTTTCAGTCATAGGAAAGTGTCCTATTTCCTTCATTTCCTTAAAATAAGCCCCGGGGATCTTATCAGCAGTATCTTTAGACATTTCCGGCGTACAAGAATAATCATATTCTCCTGTCAGCATGAAGACAGGACATTTTTTTGTATCAATTTGAGCAACACGGTTAGTCGCATCCCAATCCTCGCTATAAAAATAAATATCCCCATAGTAGATACCCGGAGCTCCTTGGCTGTATATCCACCAGGCCTTCCGCCTCAACTCTTCTGGACTTTGCGGAGCCATAAGACCATACACATTTGTAGCGCACATTTCTCCGCCATGAACTTGTGGATGGAATAAATATTCATTAAACCGTCCTCCAGTCTTGGCAGCCGCCTCTAATGCGATCACTCCCCGGAATTTATCCGGGAACCGGTATGCGAGCTCTAACGTGATACTGCCTCCCATTGAACAACCCATAACAACAGGATGCTCTATGTTTAAAGCGTCAATAAAAGCCATAATCGTTTTGACATATCGATCTGTGTTGAGCAAGTACTGTTCCTTCCACCAACCATTTGGCGGCATCGAACGTCCATGATAAGGCATATCAAATGCAATGACTTGGAAATTCTCCGTTAATTCTTTATCTTTCATAAGGTCATAATATTGTCTCGAATCTGCCCCCGCTGTGTGTAAACACAGCAAGGGGGTTCCATTTCCTGCTTTTTCATAATAGATATCATGTGGCTCATGATTAATTGTGACAGTCACATAATGTCCTTTTATCATATCTTTACGTCTCCTTGTACTTCGCGCGCTATCGTAAATAACCTAGTCAACGAGCGCATATATTGCATAGCCATTAACCGATTACCATTCAGTTCACATTCCGGCAAACGAGTTACCATTCCTAGTAAATCGTTATAAAGCGGGGGAGGGGGTTGTTTAAGGAACTTGTTCCATGCTTCCTGTGTTCCTTCAATACTAAAATCCCAGCTATCATTCCATGTTGGTGATGTAATCGAAAGAATATTTCCTTGTTCAATTTTAAATAAGAAAGATTCGGAACCTACTTTCCATAGGAAGGTGCAATTCATATGCTTTGCAATCCATAAAAACTCTTGATCCTGTTTGACAGCCTGCTGAAATGAGTTGATCCATTCCAAAGACAATGATTGTTTATTCATAGTATTCGTGCTCCAATACCCGCATATCATGGGCGGGGAGAACCTTCGCTCCTAATTTCTCCATCTTTTCAAATGTTCTGAAATAATCTTCCAGACTCCAATGTATCCCTTGAGGAATATGAGCCAATTTATCATTTCCCTCCCAGTTTTCATAGACACCAATCGTATCACTGGCAATTAAATACGGACCATTTTTTGTCTCTACAAGAACTCCCTGCAGGCCCACTGTATGTCCAGGCAAATGAACAAGCTCTATGCCCTCCCTTAACTTACTATCACCATCAACAACCTTCATTCGATCAAATGTCTCCATCCAGCTTGGAATAACGCCAGCGATTTCTGTCTCGTAATACCCTTTCTGAGTAGGGAGTGGGACGACAGCAGCCATGAGCTCTTTTTTCTGGACATAGAAGTGAGCATTTTTGAACTTATTGTTTTGAAAACAATGATCCCAATGCAAATGAGTATTAATAACAATGTTAATTTCATCGGGATGTACTCCATGCTTCTGCAACTGGGCTTCGATCGTTTGTTCAGAGGAACGTTGCAAGCCATGATGATACTGCTTTGCCCACTCCTCATCTGAACCTCCTGTATCTACGAGAATGGGCTCTTCACCTCCCAAAATCAACCATGCCAATATCGGCTGCCTTACTTTCACTCCTGGATTTACTTGATAAAGTAGATTAGAAGTTTCCATCGCTTCAAAAGTCCCAAGGTCAAGGGGGTATATTTTATACGTCATAATTCTCTCCTTTTATTTACTAAATTCTATTGGGGGAACTAAATTAGGTTTACACCAATAAATTTCATTTCTGTCATATCATCCATTGCGTATTTAACTCCTTCCTTACCTAGGCCACTTTTCTTCACTCCTCCATACGGATAATGATCCAGTCGGAACTGAGAAACTTCATTGATCCATACGCCACCTGTTTCTAATTGATCCGCAATTCGCAATCCTTTCGTTACATCCGATGTAAAAACAGCCGCCTGAAGGCCATAGTTTGAATCATTTGCCATCGAAACAACTTCCTCTTCCTTTTCAAAAGGAATCATTACAACAACTGGGCCAAATATTTCCTGGCAAACAACTTTCATATCGGATTTTACGTTTTCGACAATGGTAGGATGGTAGATTGCTCCTTCTCTTTTTCCACCAACTATTATTCTGGCTCCTTCGTTAGACGCTTCTTGAACCCATTGTTCTACTCTCTCCGCTGCGTTTAGTGTGATTAGTGGACCAATATCAGTTTGTTCAGACGCTGGATCACCAACTACTAACTTTTCGACTTTTGGAACAAACAAATCCATAACTTTTTCATAGACGCCTTTTTGCACATAGATACGTTGTGCAGAAATACACGCTTGTCCCGAATACGTGAATGCTCCTCTTAAAATATTTGATACTGCCATTTCCAAATTTGCATCCTCGAAAATAATATTCGGGGCATTTGAACCTAGTTCAAGTGTCACTTTTTTATCTCCGGCCAATTCCTTCAACTTCATCCCTACTGATTCACTCCCCGTAAATGTAACCTTTTTTATATACGGGTGAGTGACAAGTGCTTCACCAATTTCAGCTCCCGCTCCCATAACAATATTCAATGCTCCTTTAGGTAGGCCCGCTCTCTCAAAAAGTGGTGCCAGCATCGCGGTTGATAAAGGTGTTTTTCCTGCCGGTTTTACGACGACTGAACACCCTGTTGCAATAGCCGGAGCAATTTTATGCATTGCTAAATTAAGCGGATAATTAAATGGCGTAATGGCCGCAACAACTCCGACTGGATATCGTTTCACGAATCCAAGCCTGTTTTCCCCTCCAGTTGAGGCATCCATTTTTATAAGCTCCCCGTCATTTGCCTTCGCTTCCGAGGAAGCAAACCTAAGCAATTGAATCGCACGCGATACCTCTCCCCGCGAATCTCTGATCGTTTTTCCGGTTTCTTGTGAAATGGTTGCCGCAAATTCTTCCTTGCTTGCTTCTAACTCATCCGCCGCTTTTCTTAAAATATCCGAACGTTGGTGGGCAGGCATTGATTTCATCGCCTCTTCAAAAGCACGGTGCGAGGAAACAATAGCCGCCTCTAAATCATCTAATGTTGCCATGTTGACAATTCCGATTACCTCATTGTCATAAGGATTCCGGACTTCATTTTGAGCACGGCCACCCTCTGTTATCTCTTTTCCATTAATCCAGGAACCGATATTTTTGACTTTTTCAGCACTTTGCTTCATAAAATGTCTCCACCTTTCTTTCACTCTCTAACTAAATGGCTTTTATATAAAAAATTTTGGATCCAATATTCTATTAAAAATTTAAGTAATCAATGATTACTTATTACTAATCGCTTAAATAAGGCAGCCATGTTGTAATTTCAGGAATAAACAGGATTAGCGCTACAACAGCCATTTCAAGAAGCACAACCGGAATGACTGCGGTATATATTCTTTTTACCGGAACATTGGATGGTAACGCCCCTTTCATCACAAACAAAAGCAAACCAAACGGAGGTGTTATATTTCCTAACCCTAGACAAATTAACATCATGATCGCAAACCAGATCGGGTCATATTCCAACGCTGTAATGACAGGATAGTATAGCGGAATCGTGATCATCATAATCGATATTGGCTCGATGAAAGTTCCCATCATCAAAACAATCAGCAACATGATGATGACTGTAATGATCGGTGCTACATCTGTTCCAACAACAAATTCAACCAGACCCCTTGTAGCTCCTGTATACGATAGAATTTGACTAAATCCAGCGGAAGCAGCGATAATCAACATGATCATTCCACTTACCTTTACCGTTCCTACCAATGCATTTTTTAATACTTTCAAGGAAAGCTTTCTATACACAATCGCCAGTATGAGGGCCCCTAAAACTCCGGTCGATGCAGATTCTGTTGGCGTCACGACTCCAGAGAAGATCAAGCCTAATACGAAAAAGATTAGAGAGGCAATCGGCAGCACATACATAAACAATGCTTTGAATCTTTCGCTCCATTTCGGTTTTTCTACTTCATAGATCGGAGCTAGTTCCGGTTTAACATAACCCATAACCATATAATATACAGCCAATACTATTGCAATTAATATCCCAGGCAAAATACCGGCGATCAGGACATGACCAACGTTAATCCGGGCTGTACTCGCCAATAAGATCGCTACCGTACTTGGTGGGATAATTAGCGCAAGCGTACCTGCCGCCACGATCGGACCAACAATCATCCTTAAATGATATCCACGCTTTTGCATTTCAGGTGCCAATGTTGAGCCGAGCATGGCCGCGTCTGCTACTGCCGAGCCACTCATCGCTGATAGCAACGTTCCTGTACCAATCGATAACAAACTTAGCCTGGCAGGAATTTTACCTAGAAACTTCGAAAAAGCATCTAGTAGTTTCATTACTAAACCGGAATGAAACAAGATTTCACCCATTAAAATAAATAGCGGAACCGGAGTTAGCGTAAACTTCGCTAATGCCTCAAAGGAACTATTAACCAATGTATTGATCCCGGAACTAAAGCCGATAAAGATAATCGCTACTAGTGTGTTGATCGTAAGGAACGCAAAAGCGATCGGAAACCCGAAAAATATTAATGCCATCAACATGAGGAAGAACATTAATATGACAAAGTACCACTCCACATTATTCACTTCCCTTCTCAAAATGCTAGTTTACATTTCAGGCAGCCTATCATCAAAAATATCCTCTCCTAATAAAATCGACTTTAATAGCTCGATAAAAAAACGAATACCTAGCATCAAGAAACCAATAACAATTGGCAGGAACAAAGCGAATTTTGGCCACTGGATTGTATTTAGCATGACTGTATTGTTCAAATAGTAACCCATCGTGATTTCCGCACTGAATATCAACAGTAAAATGCAGATAAAAATTGATACAGTGCATATGATTATTGAGTTTACCCTTAAAAATTTTTTGCTTAAGGCACCAGTGATAATATCTACAATGACATGCCCCTTCTCTTTTAATATCCAAGGCGCAGCCAAAAACACGACATAAACCATGGCATATCCCGAGAAATCCGTTACCCACAAAATGGACCTATTGAACATAACCCTGCTTCCAATTCCAAATAACATACTCGTTAACATGCCTATCAAAGCGATTACAGCAAAGAAAAGAAACACCTTTTCTACTCTATAAAATGCCGAATCGGATTTTCTGACTATTTTCTCGATTTTATCCTTCTTCGATTCGTTCTTCGTTATTTCCATACCATCCCTTTCTTTTGACTTCGCCATCAAAATGTCCACTCTCCTTAATCCAATGTACAAAGAAGGGTGTTCAGTCTGTGAACTCAATTTCGCACCACTTCTTTGTTCATTGAAATGTTTTGCTTACGGGTAAACAGCCATTTTTATAACTTCATTTTTTGGTGAGGTAATGACTTGCATTGCTTCATTTACATCTTCAATTGGTACTTGATGTGTAATAAATCGCTTCATGTCTTCCCCTCTGTCCGACAAAATCTTCAAGGCTAATTCAAAATCAGGTTTTGTGTAAACCATTGAGCCTTTCACTTCGATCTCTCTCTCCTGCAGAAATCCCATATTAAATGGTATCTCAGATGTAAAGATTGTAATCACGACTATTTTCCCACCATATTGAACATATGTTAATGCCTGCTCCACGGCCTCCTTCGAAGTGACCGCTAGAAAAACTACATCGAACCCGTCAGGTACTGTTTCCTCTGTCACTTCTTTTATAGACTGTTTGTTTACGTTAATCGTTTGCAACCCCAAGCTTTGAGCAAAGCCCAATCTAAAGTCATTAATATCAGTACAATAAATGTTCTTAGCACCCTTTGCTTGAGCCGCGACACCCGTTAATAACCCAATCGGACCTGTGCCAACTATAAGTATATTTTCACTCTCTCCAATTTCACTTAACTCTACTGCATGCACCCCAACGGCCAAAGGCTCAGCTAGCAATCCGACCTGATATTCCATTGATGCCGGCAACACATAAACCTTATCAGCCGGGGCAACAAAGAATTCCGCCATCGCTCCCAACCAACCGTTCGTTCCAGCGCTCACCCTAGTTTTACAAAGGTTGTATTCTCCTCTCAAACAATACAAACAAGTGCCGCAACCTTTTAGTGGTTCAACGGTAACACGATCACCTATGCTAATCCCAGTTACCTCGCCCCCTAATTTAGAAACCTCACCCACCACTTCATGCCCTAAAACCATTGGTGGTTTCCGAAAAGGGTGATGACCGTGATAAGCATGTACATCTGACCCACAAATTCCTGCGCAGTTAACTTTAATTAAAATCTCATTGTCCTGGATTTCAGGAATATCAAGATCCTTTACAAGAACTTGTCCAATTTCTGACAAATAAGCAGTCTTCATCTCGTTCACTTCCTTAATACAATTAGCTGATAATTTGTGTAGTGTGTTGGATTATTACTGCTTTCTAAAGTACTTTTCTAACTCAGCAATGTCTTCGACTGTTTCTCCAAGCCATTCCCACGATTCATCCAGGGCAAGTTTTTGAAACTCCTCACCATCTGGTAAATTAATAGTTTCTACCCCAGCTTCCTCTAGCAGTTGATTCTCTTTTTCAATATGCTCATCTAACTCTTCCGCCATTCGGTAATAAGATTCAATCGCAGCGTCCTGAATAATCGTTTGCAGATCCTCTGGAATCGAATTCCAATTATCTAAATTCGCGATAATTAGCGTATCCAACGTATTAAAATTCGGGGCAACTCGGTATTCTATTAATTCCTGTAAAGCTAAATCTGTTATGGAAAAGCTTGCCCAAGCAGTCCCATCGACCAGTCCTCTTTCTAATGCGCTATAAATTTCTTCCCCCGGCATAGAAAGGGCAACAGCTCCCAAGGCATTTAGTAAAGGAAGATACGTAGATGTTCCTCTAATTCTTAATCCTTCAAAGTCCTCCATTGATTGAACCTCTTCTTTTAGAAAGATCGAATATTGTCCTTTGGCAGCACGACCAATTAGTTTAATATTATTTTCTTCATGTAATGAACTTAAATATTCAATGGCACCGTTTTCAATTTCCTCTTCATATGTGAATTCCGTGAAGTTTGAAACCAATGCTTCCGGAACCATTTCAGCATAGTAGGAACTTGCTACCCATGCCATATCCACTGCCCCTGTTGCAATTGCTTCCCCTTGATTAAAAGCTGGAATCGCTTCTGGGCCCCCTACATATTCCACTTTGACCCTACCATCACTGTTAGCTTCAACTAATTCTTGAAAGATCGGAAAACCAAGCATTTGAAGATTATTTAAATCCATCGCTGTTGAAATTCTTAATGTAACTGATTCTTCCGTCTCTCCGCTATTACCATCTGTTGGGTCAGGAGTATTGGATTCATCTGAAGATGAGCAAGCTGCTAAAACGAAAAATACCGATACGCTAAGAAGAAGAGCTGTTAACCGAATATACCTCGTATAGTCCATTGTTTTCGTCATTTTTAATTCTCCTTTTGTCATTGATTTTAAATCCACAGACTGTAAGCACTTACAAAACTATTAATGTTTCTCTTCTCCTTATAAAGCCAAAGCTTAATCCCCCTTTTTAAAAAAATAACTAGCAAAGTTACAAATAGACTTCAAAGGAATTTCAATTTTCAGAATTGATTTTCCGTATTCAAAGTATAAATAATCTGAATTTTCATGTCAATATAAAATATCCAATATAAAATATAAATTATAAAATATTTAATTTCCTTCCTATATTATATTAATATGAATTAAATTTAAATATTTTTAATTTTGGTATGATAGAGGCCACGATTTTTTTTAAAAAATCTCCAAATTTAAGTTGCATTAGCGTTTTGTTCTCAAAAACGAATATGAAAGTCCTTTGCTGTTATTGCTTTATCAAAATAATATTGGTTTTGATGCCTCTTGCCCGTTTTTCATCTGTAAATCTTTTTATTCTCCATCTTTAATCAGCCTCTTTATTAAGCTGGACTTTTTATTAACGGTGTAATAATATAATTTTCATACAGAATTGCCGACAATAAGGCATATAATAATCATTACTTTCAACAAAGAAGAAAATTTATACAGAAATTTGCAGGTGATATAAATGAAAAAATTAACAGCTCCTATGCAAATTGCTGAAGAACTCGCAGCAAAAATTGCTAACAGAGAATTACATCCTAATGAACATTTAGTTGAATCAGCCATCGCCAAAGAATTTAATACGAGTCGTGCACCAGTAAGAGAAGCCTTACTTATGCTCGAAAAGGATCGACTCGTAACCCGCGTACCTCATCATGGCTTTGTTGTAAAAAACTTTTCAAAAGAGGAAATTCATCAGTTGTACGATGCAACCTTTCGCTTGGAGGAAATTGCACTGGAAAAAGCAATGAACAATATTGTGGAAGAAGACCTTACTCGTTTGGAAGAAATTTTAAATAAACAAAAGCAGGCGATTGAGGATGAAGACATTGTTTCTTATTACAACCATAACGAGGAATTTCACACAACTTTATTTTCGATCGCCCAAAATGAATTTTTAAAAGAAATGCATCAATCACTTCGCCGTTCCTCCCGTCCGTTAAGCTTATTAAACATGGGCCAAGGAAATAATCTTTCCCTATCTTTCGAAGAACACTGTCAACAATTTAATGCCTTGAAAAACAAAGATAAGGAAATCGGTTTAAAAGCGATTCGTGATCAGGAAAAGCGCTCGCTCAAGACATTGGATATTTTCTATATCAATTAAGCCATTGATAGAGTCGTGAATCAGGCAAGCGATTCCGCTCTATCTCCTCCTCTTTTTACACCCTAAACGGTCTTTTCACTCCTTGCCAAATGGTCAGTCTTTTATCCTCTTGATTTCTACTTTTTCAAAAATTCAATTAATAAACTATGGACATTTAATACGCTTTCAATTAAGATGGATTTAAATTATTTAATATTGTCGACAATATTAACGTCAATAAGAAGGACAATATGTAAAGGATGAAAGGAGTTATGCACAATGAATGAAAAACAATTTGAAGAAGGATTGAAGGTTCGTAGAGAGGTATTAGGCTCAGAGTATGTGGACAAGTCGATTAACAATGCAACGGAGTTCACTCAGCCGCTGCAGGAACTGGTGACCGAATATTGCTGGGGCGAAATATGGACGAGACCAGAGCTTCCGAGGAAAACACGGAGCCTGCTCAATCTGGCCCTTATGACGGCGCTTAACCGCCCGCATGAATTGAAATTGCATGTAAGAGGAGCCTTCAATAACGGGGTCACGCTGGAGGAAATGAGAGAGGTCTTTTTACAGACTGCCATTTACTGCGGCGTACCAGCAGCGATTGACAGCTTCCGGGTTGCTCAGGAAGTTATGAAGGAAGATGGCCGAGAAGAATAAACTCGGCTTAATTTGTTCTAATGAGGGAGTAGATTCGATGAATATTGGATTTATTGGAATCGGGCAAATGGGGCGCTGGATGGTTGAACACTTACTAAAAGCCGGCTACAACTTGACTATGTTTGATACGAATCCAGACGCAACGATAAGTTTTAAGGATGCTCGCACCGCTTCGTCCATAAAGGAGCTTGGCGCCAAAAGTGACATCGTCATTTTGATGTTACCGAACTCGCCAATAGTGGAATCCGTAGTTACTGGGGATAATGGATTGTTCCGCAGCATGAAGCCCGGCGGGATCATTATTGATATGAGCAGTTCTTACGTTCTCTCGACAAAAAAGCTTTCACAGAAAGCCGCTTCAACCGGTTTAACTTTCGTGGATGCTCCCGTTTCAGGAGGAGTAAAAGGAGCAAAAGCTGGGACATTGACAATAATGGTTGGTGCTCAAAAAGAAGTTTACCTGAAAGTTCTTCCCATTCTAAAGACTATGGGCAAAACAGTCAATTTAATTGGTGAAACCGGCTCAGGGCATGCCTTGAAAGCAATTAACAATTACTTGTCGGCAACATCCCTTTATGCTACGACGGAAGCGGCAATCTTACTAAAAAAGCTCAATATTGATTTGGATATTGCATTAGAAACAATCAATCAAAGCTCTGGACAAAGTTTCTCAACCCATTATAAATTTCCAACTTTTGTTCTGCCTCGTAGCTTCAACTCTGGGTTTTCTCTCGATCTAATCTTAAAAGATGTAAAGATGGTCAATGACATTTCTCGAGACTTACACATTCCGGTTTTTTTGGCGGGCTCAGTAGAACAAATCTATAAAGCCGCCAGCATTAGCGGAGACCATAATCAGGATCACACAGAAATTGTTACGTTTTTAGAGAATATAACCAGTGTTCAATTGAATCGTGAATAACCATTAATCCATGCAAAGGTGATGAGAGATGTCTTATAATTTTAATGATAAGGTCGTTGTCATAACAGGTGCAACTGGTGGTTTAGGAAAAGCGCTAAGTCAAACTTTTTCCCACTATCCTTGTAAAATCGTCGTAACGGACATACATAGTGAGAAAATAAACGACTTAGTAACGCATCTTCATAAAGAGAAGCATCGTTCCTGTGAAATTGAAGCTTTCGTTATGGATGTTTCTCAAGAGACAGACATCCAAGAGACAGCAGCTTCAGTCCTTAATAAGTTTGGTAAAGTCGATATCTTGATTAATATTGCCGGCTATTTACATTACAATACGATCTTTGAATTGTCGGAAAACGAATGGGATAAAGTACTAAATATCAATTTAAAAGGGTCCTTTCTAACAGCGAAGCATTTTGGAGCCATTATGAAGCAACAAAACCAAGGAAAAATTATTAATATAAGTTCAGTTGCTTCGATCAGCGGGGTTTACGGCGGAGGCGCCTACTCTTCTTCAAAAGCTGGGATTCTAGGATTAACGAGAGTGCTGGCGAAAGAGCTTTCTGCGTTTAATATTAATGTTAACTCCATTTCACCAGGACCACTTGATGGCGACTTTTTGAATAAAAACTCTGATGAACAAGGTAGAAAAATGAGAGTCGAAAAAACACTGTTCAAAAGAATTGGACTGTACGATGACATCGTTAAACCTATTATATTTTTTGCCTCCGAAGATGCTGATTGGATTACAGGTCAAAATTTATTTGTCGATGGCGGCTATACGGTTCAATGAAACAAAGTGCTAAAAAAAGAGAGATGAAGCGCTACTAGATTGGCCCATCTGCTGTTAGAAAACCAAGGTCACTAGCTCCTCTTCATCCTCTTAGCTCTTCTATAGCAATTATGCCGAAATCTCCTGCTTCTGACTCGCAATCTGATAAAAACTGTAAAGTAATCCATTGAATATTTCTTCCCATGACAGCGTTAAGGCAAATGCACGCGATTTTTCCGAAAAGGAACGGCGCAGGCTTTTTTGCTCTAAAAGAAAGGCCGTATAGTGAGCAAAGGCCTTTGTGCTTTTCGGCTCGCATAAAAAGCCGTTCACTCCATGGGAAACGAGGTGCTGCACGCCTCCTGCTTTTGCGCCGATAACTGGAAGACCGGAAGCCTGGGCTTCCAGGACGACATTGCCAAACGTCTCGGTCGGAGATGGGAAAAGAAAAAGATCAGACGACGCATACACTTCGGACAAAGCTTCCCCTTCTAAAAAACCGGTCCATGTAATTTGCGGGTGGGGTTTAGCTGACAGCGTCTGAAACAGCGGGCCGTCGCCGACTAGCAGCAAATGTGTTTGCTCTTTCATATGCGGCGGCAAAGCATGAAACGTCTCCAGCACGATATGGACATCTTTTTCCGGGGCGATGCGGCCAACATAGAGCAGAATGTTCTTTTCTTTGATCCGGTACTTTTTTCTGACGTCGCTCGATTTTTTTGCCGGCGAAAAGAACTGGTGGTTCACCCCCCGGCCCCAAATGTCGATCGAAGGGTGAAAATCGCGGTCGATCAGCTTTTGTTTTGTGCTTTCTGACGGAACAAAGACGCGGTCAAACGAGTGATGAAACCAATGCAAATATTTCCAGATCCATTTTTTGAATAAGGTGGCATGATAATAGGCTAAATAATCATCGAAGTGAGTATGATAGGAAGCGACCATCGGAATGTGATGCTTTTTGCCATAATGAAGACCAAAGAGTCCGAGATTAAACGGTGTGGCGACATGAATCAATGTCGGCTTGAATTCATCGAGCGTTTGCCGGATGTAGAGTGGATTCGGCAGTGCCAGACGACAGTCCGGATAGAATAAAAACGGGATGCTCATAAACCGCTCGATGTGAGGAACCTTCGGCACCGGTGTGCGGCTTTCCGGAACAAACAGACGGTATTCAATGCCTTTCGTGTCAAGATAATTGGTGTAACGCTTCAGCGTACGGGCGACCCCGTTCACTTCCGGTGCGTATGTGTCAGAAAAAATCGCGATTCTCATCTTTTGACTCCCCCTATCTATAGTGGCACCACTGCCTGCCTCTCTCTCATTGCTTCAGCAGCTGGCTCGGCTGCTGCTCATTGACCGCCGGCCGGCCAATGGAGTAATACTCTACCCCCGCTTTTTCCGCCTTCGCCAGAGGATAACAATTCCGCCCATCGATAACAACTGCCTCTTTCATCAACACTTTATACCTGGCAAGTGGAAATGCCTTAATTTCCTCCCACTCCGTGACGATGATGCTCGCCTCGGCCCCGGACAGCGCTTCGTCGATGCTGCCGGCAAACATTACTTGTTCGAGAACACGGTTTCCTTTCGGATGATCGACGACCGGATCATACACGATCAGCGACGCTCCCGCCGCCTGTAATTCCTGCAAAATGACAAGCGAGACAGCTTCACGAAGATCATCTGTATTCGGTTTGAAGCTCAATCCCAATAAGGCGATTCGCAGCCCTCGTAATGATGAAAACCGTTTTTTCAATTTCTCGATCACGACGTAAGGCTGGCGCTCGTTTACGGTACTGGCAGCGGCGAGCACCCGCAAATCAGACTGAGCGGTTTCTGCCATATGAAGAAGCGCTCTTGTATCCTTCGGAAAACAGGAGCCGCCGTAGCCCAAACCTGCCTGTAAAAATTGCGCGCCGATCCGCCGGTCCAAGCCGATGCCATGCGCGACAGCGTCGACATTTGCTCCAAGCCTTTCACATAGATTCGCAATTTCATTGATATAGCTGATCTTCGTCGCCAAAAAAGCGTTCGCCGCATATTTGATCAGCTCGGCACTGCGCGGGTCGGTATGAAAAATCGGCGTGCCAAACGGCTTGTGCAGCATCGCCACCGTTTCGGCGGCCCGCTCATGTTCTGCGCCAATGACGATCCGGTCCCCATGATAAATATCGTAAATCGCCGAGCCTTCCCGTAAAAACTCTGGATTGGAGACAAGATCAAATGGACAGCTTGTATGCTGGGCGACCATAGCGCGAACACGTTCATTCGTTCCGACAGGTACAGTGCTTTTAATAACAATGACCGTATATTCTTCAATTGCTTTCGCGACGTCAACTACGGCCTGCTCCATATAGCTCACATCCACTGCGCCATCCGCCTTTGAGGGCGTTCCGACCGCTACATAAATCACATCTCTCAAGCGATACGCTTCATCGCCATCAGTCGTAAACGTCAGTCGGCCGTTTGCGAGATTATGAACAAGAAGCTGCTGAAGACCAGGCTCATAAAACGGCACCTCGCCCCGTTTCAGCATCTTGATTTTCGTACTGTCAACGTCGATACAAATGACTTCATGGCCAACCTCGGCAAAGGTCACACCGGTGACTAAGCCGACATACCCAGTCCCAACAACGGTAATTTGCATGCGGACCCCCTCCCTTCATCGCCTTTACGCGATTGTGACGTTCATCAGTTCTTCCATGTAGGCTCTCAACTCTTGACTGAGCCCCTCTCGCTCCATGGCAAAGTCCAATGTTGCTTTCAGAAAGCCGAGCTTATCGCCAATGTCATAGCGTTTTCCCTGGAAGTGATAAGCAAGCACATGATGGGATTGATTCAGTTGTTTCAAAGCGTCAGTTAACTGGATTTCGCCTCCTGCACCAGGCGTAATTGTGTGTAGAAGTGGGAAGATGTCGGGTAAGAGGATGTAACGTCCCATAAGTGCATAGTTCGATGGCGCGTGGTGGAGAGAAGGTTTTTCAACCAGGTCTGATACGCCGATCACACCTTGTTCGATTTCCAAACCTGCCGGTGCGACAATTCCGTATCTCGATACTTCTTCGTCACGGACAGGCTGAACGCCGACAACAGGAGATTGATAGCGCTCATAAATCGTCATTAATTGCTTCGTACAAGGGATAGCCGAACGGACAATATCATCCCCGAGCAGTACAGCAAACGGCTCATCGCCAATAAATGACTGGCAGCACGCAATCGCATGACCGAGTCCTAACGGCTCTTTTTGACGGATATAATGAATGTTGGCCAGGCTCGAAATGGTTTTCACTTCTTCAAGCTGCCGCCATTTTTCCTTGCCGGCGAGCACGCTCTCTAATTCGTAGGAGCTGTCAAAGTGATCCTCAATCGCTCTTTTGCCGCGTCCACTGACAATAATAATATCCTCGATGCCGGACTCGGCAGCTTCCTCGACAATATATTGAATCGTAGGCTTATCGACGATCGGCAGCATTTCCTTCGGCTGGGCTTTCGTAGCAGGTAAAAACCGGGTCCCCAATCCCCCCGCAGGGATGATCGCTTTTCGCACTTTCACCTCATTACCCCCATTCCATACGTCTTATAGGTTTTAGTGTAACAGGTGAATATTAAGGGACTGTACAGCTTTTTTAAAGATCCAGGCCCCGCTTTTTACCCGACTTTTACGAAAACTTTAGACTAAATTGGTTCTACATGTATACCTTACTATATCCGTCACAACATCAAGCGGCTTTTCAATCGAAAGCAGATGACCTGTGTGCTTGTAAGTAATCAGCTCCGCTTCAGGCAGTTCCTTCACAAGGCGTCTGCCAACCGCCACAGGGACGACCTTATCCTCTTCGCCCCACAAAAGCAAGGTCGGTTTTCTAATGTCGCGCAGCTGTTCCGTCGTCAGGTCACCCTCACGATGGCGCGCCAGCCGGACGAGTGATTTATAGAAGTTTCTTTCCTTAAGCGGTCGGCCGAACTCCTCAATCATGTCTGCGGTAATTAGTGCTTTGTTATACAGCACATTTTCCAAATAGTCCTTTACTTCCTTCCGTCCGACATACCACTGAACGAAAGCAGGAAAAAAGGGCATATATGAACTGTACATCAGGGATTTCTTTACTTTTTTCAAATAGCCGGAACTATTTAGCAGCACCAATTTATCGACTTGATCCGGAACTAATTTCGCCGTATACAAGGCGATCTGCCCGCCCATCGAATGACCGACGATAATGACCCGCTCTAGGCCGAAATATTTCAGGCACTTCGCTACAAGTTGCGCATAATTTTGAAACGAATAGGTAAATGAGGTTGATTTGTCACTCCGGCCAAACCCCGGAAGGTCAATCGCGAAAATTGAAAAATGCTCCTTAAGCAGGGGTATCAAACGGTGAAATGTATAGGTGGAAGAGGCAAAGCCGTGAATCAGAAACATCGCCGGCTTGCTCTGATCGATCCAATACTCACAATAGACGCGAAGATGATCGATGACCAAATATGTATGTTTAAGTTGGTTTTCCGTCATTTTCCTCATCTCCGCCCAGTCATTTATAAGGATAGTATGTACGCAGAAGAAGAGATCATGCGAATTTCACTATTAGGGTTGTCTTTTTTGGTAAAGTGGTTGCCTTCTTCATCTGTCATGACTTGAACAAAAAGACGCCAGCCCATTTCTTCTACATTTTTGATTATCATACCAAAAACTAGTTAAGCTGTTATCCCGCAATTTCAGTCGATCTTGGAAATTCCAGCGAAACACCGTTATAAGATCCTTCTGCCAAAAAAACCTCCATCGATACCACCTTAGATAGTGGCACGATGGAGATTTTATTTTGTAACATATTTTTCGTCAATTCGAACCAATGCTTTCTAACATTCGGCTAAGAAGAACCGCCGTCTCTGCGCGAGTCGCTCCTTTTCCCCATTTACAGCATTCAGCTGCTCTGCGGTTCAATAAGAAAAGGGCCGTCAGCTGAACCATCATCAAAGGAAAAAGACTGAGAGGCTACACCCACCTCTTGCTCAACGCTTTGGAAAGCTAATCCGAGCAACAATTGTTTCTTCAGCAAACGACACATTTTTTTACTTTCTCCTCTCAAGGAAAGAAAATTTTGCTCCATACTTCCCTTTTTCATTCTTAATCCCTTTTGAGCTCACGTGTTTAATTACATGGTACTCCCCAGGTGAAAAATTAATCGTAACATCAGCCGAGGTTTCTTCCACTTGTTCAAGACCTAACTTCAAAAGATACCTATTGACCTCAAATAAGACCTAAATAATTCCGTCACCATTTGAAATTGTGCTCTGAGCTCATCTATGAATAATTCTGGAGAGTCATCTGGAATTTCTTTCTTATCCCTTTGTGGGGGATTGCTGTTATTCGACTTCTTCGACCGATTGACGTTGATCTGATATTCCTGCACTGTCATCCCGTCTTGTGCCGTCACTTCAACCGTAATCATATTGCTTCCCACTTCAAGTTCAATAGGAGCAGAAGGTTCACCGCTTAAAGCGATATGGCCATTCATCCTTAAGACAGCATACGGATCATAAGCTGTTGCTAAGACGCTTACCTGTGAAACCGAATAAGGTACAGCCACATCGTAGGTGAGCTGATCGGCAGCGAAAACCGGTGACAACGTTCCACCGATTAGTTTTAAATCCTCAAGTGCAGCATTGCTGTTTGCAGCTCTCTGAATCGCTAGCGTGTAGGTCGATGAATGAATCCCGTTCTCGGCTTCAATCTCGATAAGCACGTTCGTGGTTCCGACCTTTAGTGGTATCCTGATCGGGGCACCACTTGCTTGTGGCTCTCCATTAATCTTTAATTTGGCATTTTTATGATCGACCACAGGCGTGATACTCACTGACGTTGTATTATGAGAAACCTCTATAGAATAGGCGTAGATTGACGGGTCGAAGGTCGGAGACAGTATACCTTCGTTTACGTCGAGACTGCTCAACAGCACATTATCGGAAGCTACCCTTGTAACAATGATCGTGTAGGTTTGCTCGGTTACGCCATCTTGAGCCAGAATGGTGACCTCAATTCTATTGGAGCCTACTGTCAATGGAATTGGATTGTCCGCTAACGCTCCGTTAACGGTCAAAGCACTGACCGAGGCATTCATATCCACTGTCTCCACCTGAAGATCTGTTACAGCCACCCCATTGGGTACTGTTGCTGTATATTGATAAACATCCGCACTTACCGTCTCATTTAGTGTGATGCCTTTCAAGCTTAGTGAATGAATGTCCGCATTGCTAGAAGGCGCTCGTGTTACTTCAATCACGTAAATCTCAGTAGCCTCACCGTCTTCAGCTGTTACGTGAATTTCAAACAGGTTCTTTCCAACCGTTAATGCCGCAGGTCCTGTCACGATTTCCCTTTCGGCGTTGTAGACCGTATAAGTTGCCTGTGTATGGAGTGTGGATGCTGCAAGCGTTATACTATCGCGCTCATGCGGAACATGAGCTGTATAATGCATGACGTCGGGATCAAAGGAAGGGGTGAGCGTGCCCTCAGCTATACTCAATCCTCCCAACCTTGCCTCAGTCGATGGAAGTATAGTTTGCGTCACTTGAAAGCTCATTGGTTGTATATGGTCGGCTGTGATCGTAATTGTTGCTGTATACAAGCCTGACGTTAGCTCATCCTTCGCTTTCACAGTAAATGAGGAAGATTCTCCAACTATCGTGGTTGCTGGTTGGGTGATCTCAAAGGCCTCTGCATTCGTCCCGCTTATGTTGGCGGATACATTTCTAGGTATGCCCGTACCCGTCCTCACGACCTCCACACTTCTCGTCTCTTGTGTTCCCGATGCATATCCAGACACAAGCTCCGTCAATGTCTGATCGTTAATTGGCGCTATCGAGTAGGTATGGACCTCTTGAGTAACTTGAAAACTCACAGGCTCCATATTGTCAGCTGTTATCGTGACCGTAGCTCTATAGTTTCCCGCTGCTAATTCATTCTTCGCTTCTATTGACATATTGGTCGTTGTCTCTATCGGTGAATAAGGTTGTTGCAAAATAAAAGCATCTTTACCTGGACCATCTATACTTGCATAAACATTCCTCAACGTACCCGCTCCAGTATTTCTAAGAAGAATGTTTCTAGGCCATTTATCTTCCGGCTTATACCCTTCAACAAGATCTGGAAGTTTTATATCGTCAATCGGCTCTAAGGTATAGGTGAGGGGCTGGGGCGCCTCTGCAATGACCATGTCATTGACACGACCTATATCGGCAACAACAAGTTCTGCCTCACTACTTGAAATCACTCGATACATAGAGATGACAAACGTATTGTCGGATATACCAAAGTAAATCGTCCCATCACTTGGATCTCGCGCAATAGCTGAAATATGGTGCTCTCCTGAATAATAAGGCTCACTCTGTACAGCTCCTGTACTCAAGCTAGCTTTGCGAATCATCCTCTCATCAGAAAAATAAAGCTCATCGGTTGTTGGATCAACAACTGCACGAATGGGGTTCCCAATATCCGAAATCCATTCCTCGACATTCAATCCTCCTGTATCCATGCGATAAATACTAGAATCACCATATAAATCCCTTATTTGAAAATAAAGATAGTCCCCATTATGGGAAACCGAGAGCCCAAAAAGAAAGACAAAGCCATCGGTAGGCGTATCATAGAGCAGATCGATGGAACCATTCGTTAAGTCTAGGACTAACACTCTTGAAAAAAACGTTCCTGATCCATCTCCATAGGCATCTGAAAAGTACAACTTATGATTACTGGCATCCAAAGCGAACTCATTTATTACATAACCACTAGGGTTGTCATATTGAGCAACTTCTTGTAATGTATCCTGCTTCATTTTGTATATACGATCTCTCGCTGAATAGTAGATGTATCCACCTTCTGAATCAACAGCAATCGCTCTAGGTTCAAAAAAAGCACCTTGCTTAGCAAGCGTCTCAGGAGCGGAACCATTTTGCAAGTTCATTTGCATCACACTATACTCAGGGTCACCCAATGTATAATACAAACTTGTGTTTGTGTTGGCATAAACTTCTTGATTCGCTATCCTCAAAAAACCGAGGAAACTGAACACCAGTAAGACAATGAGGACAATTACTGTGGCTCGCCTTTTATACTCTACAATTTTCACAGTACTCTCTCCTTTTTTTCCATAGCTAAGTCGCACCTCATTATAAGTAAAGAAAGAGAAAAATGAAATTGACGAATGTTAATTTTTTTCAGACTTTTGTATAATGAGTATATCGAATATTCTAAATTACACGGTGAGGTAATCATGACCAATCAAATTCAGCCAACGATTCTAAAAACAAAAATCACCCTGCCTGTTCCAAAAGATAGCAGTGTTTTACGAAGTCGTTTATTGGATACCCTTAATGCTGGATCGAAGGGTAGATTGACAATCGTAACGGCTCCCGCTGGTTTCGGAAAGACTACGTTGTTGACTCAATGGGCGGATTCAAATTCGCTACCTTGTGTCTGGCTTTCTCTCGATGAGATGGATAATGATACGGTCAGGTTTTGGCGCTATATCCTTCATGCCATAGCATCTGTGCTACCTCAATTAAACCGAGAACATATCTATAATCTGGAGCGAGCCTTATCTGGCTCTTCTATATATAGCTTTTTAGATTCGCTTATTAATGAACTTTTTGCGTCTTCCGAAGAAATCGCCATTCTTATAGATGATTACCACATCATAAATGATGCGCATATCCATGACAGCATTACCTATTTCATCCATTACCTCCCGTCTACGATACATATGATCATTTCTTCCCGCAAAGAGCTACCCTTTTCTACAGCCAAATGGACTGTTCAAAACGAAGTTAGTAGCATCGATATGGAGCAACTTCAATTTACCTTGGATGAAGCCGAGTTGTTTTACACAAATGTTAACGAGCTCGAGTTATCGCACCAACAAATTGGAAAACTGCATGAACAGACGGGTGGCTGGGCGGCAGGTTTACAGTTGGTAACACTCTCGATTCGTTCAAAAACCGACTACGATCACTTTATTCAAGAGTTCAACGGAGACCATCGAAACGTTTCAGATTTTTTGTTTCAGGAAGTGATGTCAGGTCTCCCTGATGAATTGTATACGTTCTTGTTAGACAGCTCTGTCCTTTCCAGGATGAATGCTCCGATTATCGATACAATCACAAACCGTTCAAACAGCAGGGACATGCTGGAGATGATCAAACAATTAAACCTGTTCTTAATCCCACTTGACGATCAAAATAGATGGTTCCGTTATCATCATTTGTTTGCGCAGTTTCTGCAGGGAATGTTTAAAAAGAACAGCCCTGAAGGATGGCTTAGAGCTAATCGTTTGGCGAGTGAATGCCTCGCCTCATACGGCTTCATGGACGATGCCATCCATCATGCATTGGAAGCTCAGGATTTTGAATTGACCCAAGAATATTTAGCGCAACATCTCCCTGATGTACTACGCAAAGGTGAGCACAAGACATTGCATCGTTGGTTCCAGCGCATCCCAGATGAAACCTTACTTATTCCAGAGATGTCTCTCTTGTATGCCTTTGTGCTCTTGTTAAACAGAGACTTTCTTGAAGCGGATCGATTATTGGATACATTGGAGCAGACAAGCTCGTCAATAGATAAACCGAGTCGCAAAGGACAGCTGGAAAGTGGCATCCTGTTCGTTCGAGCCAACTTGATGTTTCTAAATGGGGACTTCAAAAAGTGGTTGAAATTCGTGGAAGGTATACAAGACCGCATATTGCCGGAGAACGCTGTTTTTTACAATTACAATTACAACTTGTCAGAGCCTCTAGTAAGACGCACACCACTCGGTCTCAAGGGCGTTCTCTCTGCCGACACAGATACTATTGGTCGCATGTTCAATGAAATTCTGGAATCTCATGGCTGGACACAATCGCTCATTAACTTATATGTGAAACAATCTTTGTGCGAAGGCTATTACGAATGGAACGAGTTGGACAAAAGCCGCAAGCTACTGAATGAGGTCGAAAGAAATACGTTGCAGATGCCAGTTCCCGGATTGTTCATTCCACTGGTGATTATGCAAGCACGCTTCCACATCGTCGACCAAAATTTTGATCTTGCTCACGAACGGATTCGTGATGCGATCCAGTCTACTTCCGAAGCCCACTGGCTGCGACTGCTTCATGCTTTTCAAATTCGATTGTACCTGCTCGAAGGCCGGCTCATACAAGCAAAAAAAGAAGCCGAAAAACTAGGCTTAACCGCCGAGGCGTACCCAGCTTTCAACCAAGAATATGCTAATATAGCACTGGTGCGTCTGCTCGGCAAGCAACGCAAGGAAGCGGAAGCGCTCCGCCTTCTGGAGCGAATGAAGCCTCAGGCGGCAAGAGAGCAACTAATCTCGAGCCTAGTGGAAATTTCAGCTTTGCAATCTTTATTAGAATACCAGCGAGGACTAAAGGACAAAGCTACGCAACACATCCACGAAGCACTAATGCTAGGCGAACAAAATCGATATGTACGAAGCTTTCTGGATGATGGAGCTGACATGAAAGCTGTTTTGATGCATTATTTAAAAGTGAAACAGCACGAACCTTCCATGTTTCCTTCTTCAGAAGTGACTGAGAACTATGTCCACCAGTTAGTTGCATCATTTCCAAAAGAAATCATGTCCCAAAAGCAGCATAAGGAAGAGCTCGCCGAGCCATTGAACCGCAATGAAATAAATCTTCTCCGTCTGCTGAACCAAGGGGCAACCAACAAGCAAATGGCCGAAGAACTTGCCTTATCCCCAGGCACCGTGCGGGTGTACCTTTCCCGCCTGTATGAAAAGCTCGGAGTCTCCTCCAGAACCCAGGCCTTAATTGCTGCTCGGAACCTTGAGCTATTGGAATGAATTCATTCCATTCTTATATAGAGCATCGTCTATTCACGAAAGGAGCTTGCCTGCGGGTAAGCTCCTTTCGTTAAAAGCTAAAGTATTCATTCTGACTTTGTTTTTATAATTACCAATGAAAACAATAATGGTAACGAATTCTTTTGATTCATACTTGTATTTGGCAAGTAGGAAATGTATGATTTGGCAGTTAAAAATGTAGCTACTTGCCAACATCCTTTTTTAACGATTGAGTAATGATTCTTTGTGT
>NZ_JBEPKD010000010.1:0-137296 GCF_040544555.1 Halalkalibacter oceani | reverse complement strand
CGATGGACACCCTTGCTCTTGGCTAATGGTTGGCAACTGCCAGCCCCCATAGCGGACTTTCACCGCCTAGCTACGCGCCATGCGTGGCGCACTAACAAAAAGAGATATTGCGTTAACACAATACCTCTTTTCCTTTGCCAAATCTTTGGCTGACATTTCTAATTGTTTTACATATAATCAAAATGCAGTCAACACACTGTTAGTAAATTATTCCCACTCAATCGTCGCCGGCGGCTTTGATGTAATGTCATAGACTACGCGGTTGACGTGCTTGACTTCATTGACAATCCGCGTTGAAATCAATTCCAGCACGTCCCATGGGATCCGCGCCCAGTCGGATGTCATGCCGTCGATTGACGTAACGGCGCGAATGCCGACGGTGTAATCATACGTCCGCGCGTCTCCCATTACACCGACGCTTCGCATGTTAGGAAGCGCGGTGAAGTATTGCCAAATTTCGCGGTCAAGTCCGGCCTTTTTAATTTCCTCGCGCAAAATGGCGTCGGACTCGCGCACGATTTCAAGCTTTTCTTCCGTAATTTCACCGAGGACACGAATGCCTAAGCCAGGTCCTGGGAACGGCTGGCGCCAGACGATTTCGTCAGGAATGCCGAGCTCTGTCCCTACTTTGCGCACTTCGTCCTTGAAAAGAGCGTTAAGCGGTTCGATTAACGTAAAGCTCATATCCTCAGGCAGTCCGCCAACATTGTGATGCGATTTAATCGTTTGCGCCGTGTCGGTTCCGCTCTCAATAATGTCGGTATAAAGCGTTCCTTGAGCAAGGAAATCCATGTCCTTCAGCTTGCCTGCCTCTTCTTCAAACACATAAATAAATTCGTTCCCGATAATTTTACGTTTTTGCTCCGGATCGGAAACACCTTTCAGCTTCGACAAGAAGCGTTCCTGGGCATCGATTTTAATCACGTTCATGTTAAAGCCTTCACTGAACGTTTCCATCACACTTTCTGCTTCATCCTTCCGAAGCAGTCCGTGGTCAATGAACATACATGTTAACTGGTCGCCAATCGCTTTATGAATTAAAACAGCCACGACCGAGGAATCAACCCCACCGCTCAAGGCGCAAAGCACCTGCTTGTCCCCGACCTGGTCGCGGATCTTCCGAATTTCTTCCTCGATGAAATTCTCCATCGACCATTCACCCGCGCACTTACATACTTCAAAGGCGAAATTCTTTAATAAGGCGTCGCCAAACTCAGAATGACGTACTTCCGGATGGAATTGAACGCCGTAAAGCTGACGGCGTTCATCACTCATCGCCGCAACAGGGCAAGAAGGGTTGGAAGCATCAACGACAAAACCATCCGGTGGGGCGACAATTAAGTCACCGTGACTCATCCAGACAGACTGTTCGATCGGAAGGCCGAGAAATAAGTTAGACTGGTTTTCAACTTTGATGCGCGCTTTTCCGTATTCACGATGCTCGGCAGCTTCAACGCGCCCGCCAAAATGCTGGGTCATTAGCTGCATGCCGTAGCAAATCCCTAAAATCGGCACATCCAACTCAAAAATAGCCGGATCACATTTCGGCGCCCCTTCCACGTAGGCACTATTTGGCCCCCCTGAAAAAATAATCCCTTTCAGATTCATTTTCTTCAATTCATCTGCTGTAATCTTGTTGGAATGCAGTTCGCTGTATACCCCTAAATCACGGATTCTCCGTGTAATAAGCTGGTTGTACTGTCCCCCGAAATCAAGAACGACAATCATTTCCTGGTTTAACTCGTTCACTTCTTCCACACCCTTTATCTAATTTTCATTAAGAAAAGCGGCAAGCCGCCTTTCTTCCTAAGCACGCCAGTTCCCTTGAAATCACTAAAAGAGGCGACTCGAATGTTATCCCATTTATCTTTTAAAAAAAGCCAGAATCCGCCTTTGCTTCTCCACAACATACAAAGGCAGATTCCAGCATAACAGAATCTGCTTCATAGTCAGATGATTCTCGGTCATCCGGTAGAGACTCTTAGGCCATATTCCTAAGGATATACGAAGGCTTTTTCTCCTATACAATTAAGCACTGATTTATTTTATCAGTGAGCTATACGACGGTCAAGAATGGATTTTTCTGACCAGCGCTTCCCAGTTGCCTTTATGGGAGGACCAGCTCGCTTCAAGTGATTTCCCGCCGTAAACGAGGCGCTCATATTCATCGGTTAGCAGCAGCATTTCATCTGCGGCAAAATGTTCAGCCGTCCGGTTGGCGTATTCCCGCAGCGTTTCTCCGTCTTTCCGGCCCCAGCCAAACCGGTGAAGCAGCCATAATAAGCGCTCGTACGCCGGAATAAAGGCCGTTTCATCCTTGCGGCTCATAAATCGCTTTAAAACCATATATTGCATCACCTTTTTATTTTTCAGGAACAGGATAAATAAGAGAGCTATCCCCAAAAGCACAAGCAGCGTCGCTCCACCTGGACGGGCCCAGCTTCCTGGCGAGATCGCCTGATTCTGCTCCTCTTCTTCTTCCAATTCCGCAAAGACATCTTCTACTTCCTCGTCCTCTTCCTCCTGGTCAGCTCCTGCCGAATCCGTCGATTCCGCTTCAAGCTCCGGCTCGATAAATTCAAAGCTGGAATCAAAGCCGCTTGTCGGTTCAAATGGAACCCAGCCTGCTTCGGGAAAATAAACCTCCACCCAGGAATGGGCATTGCCATTTGTAACCTGGTACACATTGCGATTCTCGTCAAGCGTGTCGATTTGTTCACCCTGGGTAAAGCCCTTTACCCAACGGGCCGGAATATCCAATGTCCGCAGCATCACGACCATCGAGGTTGAGAAATTATCACAATATCCCCGTTGTGTGTCAAACAAAAACTGATCGACATAGTCTTCCCCTTCACCCGGTACGGCGACATCATTTGTTTCATATTGAAAAAACGGCCCGGATAAGTATCTTTCAATCACTTTGGCGCGGTCATAGCGATTACTTTCTTCTGCGGTGATTTCCTCAGCCAATTCCCGCACCCGATCCGGCAGTTCCTCCGGCAGCTGTGTGTAAAACTCCGTAATCTCAGCCGGATCACTTTCATGAGAAGAACGGAGCCCTTCAATATGGTAGGTCGGATAGACATATTCATAGCGATAGTTCGTGAGCCCGACTGGCTCATCACCGAAGGAGGTTTCCGCTTTGGCGGTAAACGCATCGACTGTCAGCTCGGCTTCCATAATGCTCGAACGCGTGATCAGCTCACCCGGATAAAAGAGATGAGCGTAGCTCCGGTTTGATTCGTCGGCAAACGCAACCTCTGCTTCCAGGTACTCAAGCTCATACATCCAGCTGTTTCCTTCCTGGAAAAAGCTTTGATTGCTTTCGACTTCCGGCGTCGTCGTCTCCCATCCCTTCCCCGTGTAGAAGTCCTTCGTTTCTCCACGCCAATAATGCTCCTGGGTGGCTGCCGCATAAAACAACGGCGTATCATCATCAACAAAGCCGCCCCCCAGCTGTTCATCATTATCGCCGTAGCCGATTCTTCTTACCGCATCACCGAACCCGTCTCCCTCGGCCCCAACAGCCGCTCGCATAAAGGGAACGGGATCGGCCCATTGCGGCTCGAGCTTCGGTGAGAGAAAACCGAATATCCCGCCGGTTACGACCATCGCCACAAGCAAAAGCGCCAGCCGTACCGGCAGAAGCCGCGGGGCAGAGGCGACTTTTTCCTGCTCAATCATCCGGTAAATCGTCACAAGTCCGAGCAGCAGGAAGCCGATTACGAACGTGCGAATAATCGCATAGGTCGCATCATAGACGGTGAACGTATCGAGAACCGTAATATAAACAACGGTGAGGATCAAAAAGAAAAAGATCCGCCGCGCGTATACGGTCCAATAGAATAATAGATAGCTCATAATCGCCAGAAGAAGAAAGAACAGAAAGCTGCGGAACAAATCCGTCAGCACATGCCACTGCCCGGTAAAAATATAGCCGACGTTGTCAACGAAATCGATCAAAAAGACGTTCATCCACTCAAGTGAAAGAAACGGTCCCTCAAAGAATACAAGAAACATGCCATAGACGATGACAACCGTTTTAATCAGCATCGAGACGAAAAGCGGCAATTGAATAAATGTCACGAAAAAGAAAATGGCGGTAAACAGGATAAAAATATGGATAAATCCCGTATCGGTAATATACGGGAGTGGCAAGAGCCATTCCATTAACAGCAGGAAGCTCAGCCCATACAGAAGAAAATCCCTGCCGAATTCCATCTGTTTTTTTTCTAAGCGCATGACTCTCCCCCCTTTTTCTATTCATCTTCAAAGAGAAGCACCGAAACCCCCATTGCCTTACATTCATCAATCAATCGGCGGTCGCTGTTTCCCAGACCTTTCATACATAAAGATACTTCTGCCTGCTGCGCCTGGATCGTTCGGCACACTGCCAATAATGCTTGATTGAGTTCGACACATATGAGGTAAACATGCATCCCCTTCCATTCGCTGAACAGGCGGTGCACCGGTTCAATCGGTTTATCAAGAGAAGACACCTGGGCTAACAATCTCAGCCCCTGGCTGACGGTCCGCTCCGAAAGAGAAATCGACGTCCATTCCAGAGAGCGGACAGCCAGCTCAATACTCTGGTACTTTTTGCAGAACTCCGCAACAAGCGAGGCGGTAAATTCCACCGTCTGCTCGAACTGCTCGGCAGAGGCGGCATTTCGGTAAGGATCAAAGGCGATCATAATCCCTTCTCCCTGAAACGATTCAAACTCCTTTGTCATTAAGGAAGCCGAGCGGGCCGACTGCTTCCAGTCAATACTTGTCAGCCTGTCGCCGGGTACATATTGCCGCACCCCTGCTAAAGAACGGTCTTCTTCAATCGCCTGACGTGAACTCGTTCCTTCCTGTTGTCTCGGGCGGCCGCTAGCAGGAACGGCATGCAGCCGGTGAATGCGCGGATAAACGAGAAGATCTGTCTGATGCGCGAGGACCATCCTTCTTTCAAACAAACCAAACAAATCACCAAAGACGAGAATGACCGGGCCAAAGGAATGAATCCCCCGTTTTGCCGCCTCCACCGTATACGTCAGCTCGATCTTTTGTTGAAAGGAAAAGAAAAACAAAGCCGCGGAATCAGCACTTCCAATCCGCTGCGGTACTGTATCCTGTATCCGCACATAAAAGAATGGCTGGAACCTGTTTTTATGAATGACGATCGTTACCGTCAGATCATCACCTGCCTGAAGCGAGCTCTTACTGACATTCCGTTCCACTTGCTTCACTTGAAAAGGAAACAGCGCTACTAGAATCGTAGATAGGAGCACGGTTGCCACACTGTAAAACAAAAACCAGCTGACAAATCCACCTTGAAACATCGCATAAGAAAATACCGCCCCGACGAGCACTACGAGGGAAACATATTTAAAAAAAGGCCGCAAAGTGTTGATCAGCGTCACGAGCGGGCCATCCTTCTTTGCGGAACAGGTACGGAAACCTGATCAAGAATATTTTCCACAGTTTGAGCGGCTGTCGTATTGGACATTTTGCTTTCTGCTGTCATCATCATCCGGTGTGCCAGCACAAATGGCGTAATATGCTTGACATCATCCGGGGTGACATAGTCTCTTCCCATTAAAAATGCGTAAGCCTGAGAAGCTCTCATTAAAGCGATCGTCCCCCGCGGGCTGACGCCGAGCTCAACTGCCTGGTGATTCCTCGTCGCATGCACAAGGTCGATCATGTACGCTTTGACCGGCTCGCTGACGATTGTCTTCGTGACTTCATTCTGAATCGCCACAACCTCCTCCGTCGTCATCACCGCTTCAATCCCTTCGATCGGGTGCTGATGCTGAAGGCGGTTCAACACCTCAAGCTCTTCCTGTTCACTCGGATAACCGAGCTGCAGCTTCAACAAAAATCGATCAAGCTGGGCTTCAGGCAATGGAAAGGTACCGGCGTACTCGACCGGGTTCTGCGTCGCCATCACGAAAAAAGGACGGTTCAGCTGCAATGTTTCCCCGTCAACCGTCACACTGCTCTCCTCAAGCGATTCCAGCAGGGCGGATTGGGTTTTAGGCGACGTACGATTTATTTCATCAGCCAGCACAATATTGGCCATGATCGGCCCTGGCCGGAATTCAAATTGACGAGTATGCTGATTATATATAGAGACGCCTGTCACATCGGACGGTAGAAGGTCAGGCGTAAACTGAATCCGCTTAAAATCGGCTCCCAATGAGCGCGCGATTGCTTTCACCATCATCGTTTTTCCGACACCCGGGACATCCTCAAGCAAGACATGCCCTCCCGCAAAAAGCGCAACCAAACTCAGCTCGATTTCCTTTCTTTTACCTACTACAACTTGCTCAATGTTCGCAATCACTTTCTCGACTTGTTCAACCGCTGCTTCCATTCGACTGCCTCCAATCTATCATAACGCTGTAGTCCCATCATACCATTTAAGCCTTTAAAAATACGTTACATTTATTTTACCAATTTTACGCGCATTGTTCTGCTTGCTTGCCTTATTCCCTTTTTCCCTTTAGGAAAAACGCCTGAGCGGATGCCAATTTTTGTTACAGAGGTGGCTCAGGCAAGTCTGACTTTATACACAGTTTTGAAAAGAGCCCGAAATTCCGCACTCGCCCAGTTCCTTTTTTCGGAGGGCGCATAATCTATAGTATCCTCACCTGAAAGGCGGTGCCAATATGAGCGGACATACTGGTGGTTATAGCAACGGTTTCGCATTACTTGTCGTTCTGTTTATCCTCTTAATTATTATCGGTGCTTCATACTGCTGCTAATCATCCACCTTGGTAGCAGTCAGACATAGGCACGACGAATGATGGGGTGTCGAAGCCGGTCAAACGCTGACCAATCCGCCACCCCATCATTCGCTTATTTATTCTTTCCCCGCGCTTCAATCGAAAACACCTTTTCTATTCTCCCATTTCTGATGCCGATGACTTCATCAGCAAGGTTCACCGTCGGACAAACATGATTCGGGATCACCTCGATTTGATCACCGATTCGCCAGGAATGCCCCTCCTCCAGTTCAATCACGCCATGCTCCTCTGACAGCCAGCTTACCCAGACATGATCCTCGCCTTTTATTCGGCCAAATCCTTTCGTAAAAGCACCCTGATCCGAGGTTAACGTTTTTGAGCCGGCATCAATAATGACGCGATCAGCAGCCGGTGCGCTGACAATTGTCGTATAAACAGAAAGCGCGCAATCCTGTTCGTCAACGACGCCGAGCGAAGCCAATGTCGCATCATTGAACACATAGGTCCCCGGCCTCATTTCCGTCAAACCCGGAAAGTTCTGCTCATCATACGCAGTCGGGGAAGAACCGGCGCTGACTTCCGGAATCTTGTAGCCGAGCTTGTCATCTACCATCTGCTGAGCGGACAGCAGACCTTCCGCCTCTAGCCGGCTGACTTCCTGCAGCTCTTCCTTCGTTCTAACTTTATAGGCAGTACCGGAATGCGTCATTACTCCGGTAATCTCCAAAAAGGACAGCTTCATAACCTGCTCCGCCAGTCTGACAATCTCCTCGGACGGCTGAAGTCCACAACGCCCCAATCCCGTATCTACTTCAAGATAAACAGGGATCTTCCTTCCAAGCTGCTCGCCAACAGCAGCAATTCCGCGCGCCACCTCCACACTATCAAGCGCGACAGTGACCTTTGTGTCCTTCGCAAGCTCCCGCAGGCGTTCAAGCTTCTTCTTTCCAATCAGCGGATACGCAATTAAAATATCATCAATGCCGTGCCGCCGCATTACCTCGGCCTCGCCCAGCTTGGCAACTGTAATCCCTGTTGCCCCGAGCGCAAGCTGCTGCAAAGCGATCGCCGGACTTTTATGGGTCTTCGTATGCGGACGAAGCTTCAGCTTCTTTCTCGCCGCGATATTCGCCATCCGCTTTAATTGCGCCTCCATTTTATCTAAGTCAACAACTAATGCTGGTGTATCGATCATGTTTCTCATCCTAAATCCCTCCTCCTACGAATTCGCGTTGAACATGCCTTCTCCTTCTACTGTAACCTGACTTCAATGTTTTTTCACAATTCCATGCTATGATAGTACCATAAGAAAACCGCGTAGCGGCTTTTCCTAGAAGCGGCGTGCGGAGCCGTTACAATCATGTAAGGCCGTCTGAAAGCGGGGTTCTTTCAGACGGCCGCGTAACGTGCGGAGCCGGTGTCCTTCCTCGAATCAGCCCCGGAAATTTTAATAAATGAAGAAATGGTGGAGACTGATGAAGCATATTCTTTCTGCTCTGCTCGCTGCCTGCCTCCTAACCGTTGGCGGATGCAGTGAGCAGCATTTTACTGAACCGCCTTCAGACAAGCCGCTGACGATCCTTTCGCACGCCAAAGAGCCGACGCTCACTTTTCTCGATGAAAACTGGCAGGTCGCAGTCACGGCGAACAGTCGCGCGGTGCTAACCGATATGATCCGGACCGGCGACCGGCAGCTCATCGCCACAAGTCAGGAGGAAACCTCTTTATTTCTGTTTGATCTCGCTGAAGGAAAAAGCCGCCCCTTGCTTGAATTGAATGAAGGATTAACGGCGCTGGCCTTCTCTGCCGAAGACGAGCAGCTCTATGTTTCCGATATCATCAACGATCAGGTTCACATCATTGATTACCACAAAAACGAGCAGCTCGGCAGCATCGACGTCGGCGAAGCCCCGACCGACCTCCATCTTGCCTCCGACGGTACATTGTACGTCTTAAATGAACGCAGCCATACCGTTACGGTCATCGACAGCGCCACTGCCGAGGTTTTAAGGACATTCTCCGTCATGGAGCGCCCGGTTGGACTGCTTGAAGACGGCCGTCAGCTATGGATTGGCGGGCATGGGCCATTCGGGGAATTAAATAATCGGATAATCGCCTATGATAAGGAAACGGGGCAGCCATTACAGGAAATCACGGTCGGCCTGATGCCTGTCGCATTTTTCAAGCAGCCGGATACTTCTTATTTGTATGTGCTATGTCACGGGGATCATTCCCTTTATAAAATCGATACGACAGAAAATGAAGTCGTTGACCGTCTGGAGGTTGGTCATAATCCAAACGGGATGGCGGGCAATCGTTCGACCATCGTCGTGACAAGCCTTGACAGTGATACAGTATCCGTCATTGACCTTGCCACGTTCTCGCTTATTCACGAAGAACCTGTGGCGCCGGGTCCTTATACTATTGTGCTGGAGGAATCAGAATGAAGACGCTGCCCCATATTCTCTTAGTCGATGATGAGGAAGCCTTGCTGGAGCTTGTCGCTTCTTATTTAAAAACTGAATATGAGGTGACCTGTGCCTCAAGCGGTGTCGAAGCACTCAGCCTGCTCGCCCGGCATGACATTGATCTAATTGTGCTCGATGTAATGATGCCCGGAATGGACGGCTTTACGACGTGCGAGAAAATCCGCGCCTTTTCATCCGTACCAATCGTCATGCTGACCGCCAGAAGCAGTGAAGAGGATAAAATCAAAGGGCTGAAAATCGGTGCGGATGATTACGTCGTCAAGCCTTTCAGCCCGCGCGAGCTGATGGCGCGTATTGAAGCGGCATTGCGCCGCAGCCGCGCTTTCTCGCAGCCGCATGAGGTTTTACGTCGTGGTCCCCTGCTCATTGATAAGCATGCCCGTGAGCTGACACTGGCCGGCACGGCGGTTCCCATTACAAGGCGCGAGTATGACCTGCTCGTCTTTCTAATTGAGCACGAAGGTCAGGTTTTCACCAGAGAGCAGCTCTATGACAGGATTTGGGGCATCGACTCGGAGTACGGCACGCTCCGGACAGTCGACACTCATATTAAAACATTACGGCTGAAACTAAAGTCGGCTGGTGCGATGATTAAAACGGTCTGGGGCATCGGCTACAAATTCGAGGGGCAATCATGACACGACTTTCCATTAAAACGAAGGTATGGGCAACGGTTTTCGCGGTCGCGCTCTTTTTCCTCGGGGCGGGCGTCATGTTAACCTTCTATTTGTATGAACGGCTTTATCTCGATAAGCAGATTGAGCTTTTCGTCAGACAGGGAGAAGAGCTTGCTGAAACGTATCAGACATCTGGCAACAGCGAAGCATTTGCCGAACGGATCGACTGGGTAACTGAAAGCACAGCCGCTGACATTCTGTTTACCGCTGACCCGATGCTGCTTGGCGGCGGCTCGCCCTTTGATCCATACTCCAATGAAACACTGATTACATTTGAAGAGCGGCAGCAGCTGCTCAATGGTGAAACGGTTGTCATGATTCGGCCTCATCCCCGTTTTCAGCAGGATATACTCGGGGTGGCCATTCCGCTCTTCCACGACGGTCATCTGGCGGGATCGATCTTTTTAACGAATCCTCTTTCAGAGGTGCATGAACCATTTTTGGCGATTCGCGATACGCTGGTAATCGGCATGCTTGTATTCTTCCTGCTTATTTTGTTCCTTGGGCGAAGAATCACCAATGCCTTCGTTGCCCCACTGCTTGAAATGAAGCAGATTGCCGGACGGATGGCTGGCGGCGATTTTTCCCAGCGAATTGCGATCGAGGCGCGTAAGGACGAGCTTGGCCAGCTTGCTCAGTCTTTTAACACGCTTTCAACTTCTCTGGAAGAAGTCGAAATGAAGCGGCGTGAATTTCTTGCCAATGTTTCACATGAGCTGCGCACTCCGTTAAGCTATATGAAAGGCTACGCAGAAGCGGTGGAGGAATCGGTGATTGAGCCGAAAAAGGGACTGACGATTATTCAAAATGAAGCGAATCGGCTGGAGCGTCTTGTCAATGATTTGCTTGACCTCGCTCAGCTGGAAGGGGAATCGTATCCGATGAAGCTCGAACCGATCGCCTTTGCCCAGCTGATCAATGACGTCGTTGAAGCATTTGAAGTGATCAGTGAACAAAGAAGTGTCACGATTAAGCGACAGCTCGATGAAGACTGCATCATTTCCGGCGACAGCGACCGGCTTGAACAGGTCGTGCGCAACCTGCTCGATAACGCGCTACGCTATTCTCCACCGCATGAAACAATTGACGTCACTCTCGCGGTTCGAGGTGCCTCGGCGGAGCTGACCATTTCCGACAACGGGCCCGGGATTCCTAAACAGGATGTGCCGCATGTGACAGAGCGCTTTTACCGGGTCAACAAAGCCCGCACCCGGAAAGATGGCGGTACCGGTTTAGGCTTGGCCATCGTCGCCCAAATTGTGAAGAAGCATCGGGGAGAGCTTGAGTTCGTTTCAGGAGAGGGCGCCGGTACGATCGTCCGCCTCGTCCTGCCGCTGGAAATGTGAACATTTTCGCGCAATGATGAAATTTCACTCCGGCTTCACAATTTCACGCTAAAATTCAGATAGATGCATATTCAAGAAAGGTGATTATCTAATGAAATTAGTAGTAAAAAGCTTACTTATGCTAACGATTTTGCTTACGGCAGCCTGCCAGGCAGAGCCGGAAGACGAGCTGGGAGGCGGCGTCGCCGCTCCATTAGAAGCAGAAATTATCGCGCCCGACACAGCCGAACCAAATGAAGAGCTTGAATTGGCGGTCCGCGTCACCCAGGGTGGTGAATTGGTTGACGATGCCTCGGATGTTCAATTTGAAATCTGGAAGGCCGATGATCGCGACAATGGCGAGATGCTTGAAGCGGAGCACGCCGGTGACGGAGTCTATCAATTGACCCATGCCTTTGCCGAGGACGGGCTCTATTCCGTTCAGACGCATGTTTCCGCCCGCGACTTGCACGTCATGCCGGTACAGGACATTGCCGTTGGCGATGTATCCGAACAGGAATCCGCTCATGAGCAGACCGACAATGAAGAAGATCATCACGCTCATGACCATCATGAATAGATGAAAGGGGAAAATTGATGAAGAATTACTTTTTGCTGCTAGCTTGTATCTATTGTCTCTTGCTCTTTCCAGCCGCCGCCGGCGCTCATTCCCACCTGGAATCATCAACTCCGGCCGACGGAGAAACGGTTGAAGAACCACTCGATACACTTGAACTTCAATTCGATGCCGGAATCGAGCCATTAAGCACCATCCAGCTATTTAACGAAAATGAAGAAGAAGTGCCGGTTGAGGACATCAGCATTGACAGCCCTGTTCTAACAGCTTCTCTCGCTGAGCCACTGGCAAATGGCCAATACCGGGTCACCTGGACGATTATCGGCGCAGATACTCATACTACAGAAGGTGAGTTTTCATTTTCTGTCGATGCACCAGCACCAGAAAATGAAGCGGCTACAGAGGAGCAGGATGCTCCAGTAACCGAAGAGCCGGAAACGGAACAAGAAGAGACCATTGAAGAAGAAACGGCGGAACCTGAGCTGGCAACAGCAGACGAGGAAGAAGATCCGCCAGCAGCCGAAACGATTGTGCCCCTATTGACGACCGCCGTCGTCATCATCCTATTTGGCGCATTAGCCGGCTGGTTAGTCAGACGGAGAAAATAACACATAGAGAAGAGCTTGAGATAAAAAGGTTGCTTTTCCATTTGTCTCAAGCTCGAAGCAGTGCGCAAAGTCAGGCGCAGAACAGAGCCGCTGCCATGTTTTAAGGTCAACAACAAGCAGGTTTCTTCTTGTTGACCGCGCAGCGGGCAGAGCCCATTGCTCTTCTTTGAATAGGCTTACCAACTCCCTTGAAATGGCTACATGGGTGGCTGGAATTTTATAAATGCTTATCTGTCAATGAAAAGACCGCCATCTCATCAGGAGAAGCGGTCTTTTCATTTTATACAAGGGGAGCCCCGGATCTATGCTCCGGCTTCTGATAAACTAGCAGAGTATAATCTATAACTATTGTCCATTACCTACAACTGTACTCTATTTTACTTCAACTTCTTTTACCACTTCTATAGGTTCATCACTCGCTACATCAACCGGTGCTTCTGAATGACTCAAGGTTACACCTTTAAGGGATTTTTGATGCTCCTCAATAGCGTTCTCTCCTTCCATATCTATTTCGGCTACCGGAACAAACGGAGTAGGGTCCATATGATCCATGGGCACGGTGTCTTCATGAGCATTTACGCCTGCTGCAGCTTCAACCGGTGCTTCTGAATGACTGATGGGTACACCTTTAAGGGATTTTTGATGCTCCTCAGTATCGTTCTTTCCCTCCATATCTATCTCAGCCACCGGAACAAACGGAGTAGGGTCCATATGATCCATGGGCACGGTGTCTTCGGAACCGTTACCAAATGGAAGATCACTTGATGCCCATCCGACCGTGCCAGTTCCAACTCCCGCAAATAAAATAACCGTTAACGTGATCATCATCATCGCTCGTCTCTTTCGCATTTTTCCAGCCTCCATTTTATATTCTCGTTATTGTTTTTTGGCCTGGTCGCAGCTGTAAAGACTCTCTCATAACCTCAGCTTGTCCTTTCAATCTTTGAAAGACATTCATTCTTAATAGTTTCAGGTTACAATATCCAGAGACACAAAACAATACTTAAATTGGGTAAATAAGGAAAGTTCATGCAACAAGAGAACAAAAAGAGCCGCCCGCCAAACTCATTTTTCAGGGCAGCTCTCATTTTATTTAATAATAAGGATAGTATGGATAATAAGGATAATAAGGGTAATACGGATAGTACGGGTAGCCTGGATAAAAAGCGCTTCCTGCTAACCCGCCAAGAAAGCCGCCGAGAAATGCTCCTCCGCCATAGAAAGGCCGGCGTCCAAAGCCTCCCCAGCCGCCATAGCCGAAGCCGCCACCAAATGGCCGGCGTCCCCCGAAGCCAGGTCTTCTTACATCTGCTCCATTCATCGCTGCTCCTCCTCATTCATAGTGTCACTCTAGCCTATGCACGTCACAAGGAGGTGGTGACCGTTTTACTCAATCGCTCCGGCTACATCATACGGCTGTAAATCAAGCTCCGTTTTTTCTCCACGCACAAGCCTGGCCAGCTCCGCTCCGAGAAACGGCCCGACCGTTAACCCGGATGCTCCGAGGCCGTTGGCGACAAAGACGTGCTCATGACTCGGAAGCCTGCCAATAACCGGCAAAAATTCCGGCGTATACGGGCGGAAGCCGACTCTTGTCTCTAGCACCGTACTTTCAGCAAGACCCGGCGCCGTCTTCAACGTCTTCTCAAAAATTTCATTCATACCAGCAAGCGTTCTCCGTTGATCAAAGCCTTTCTCATTTTCATGCGTCGCCCCTGTCACCACATGCTCCCTGCCGAATGCCAGCATATAGTGGTTAGCCGGAGCCATCACGACAGGCCACTCGCCTGTATCGGCGCCGGGTAAAGCCAAGTGAATAATTTGCGCTTTTTGCGGACTGACCATGAACTCCACTCCAAGCGGCGCCAATAGCGCTTTGGCCCAGGCCCCGGCCGTGACGATGACCTGGTCGGACAGTAAGCTCTCCCCGTTTACCCGAACGACAAGATCAGCGCCCTCATAAGCGAATGTCGCATCCCCCTTCACTTCCTTCGCCCCATATCGCAAGGCGGCTGTCAGTAAGGCCCTTCGCAGTGACCGGCCATTCACCCTTGCCGCGCCGCTCACATAAACCGAGCGATAGCCCGGTGCCAACGGCGGAAACAATGCTCTCGTTTCCTCTTCAGAAAGCGGGATCACCTCGCCAATTTCAGGAGCGTCCTCGCGCCGTTTGAGCGTCCGTTTCACCATTTCCAACTGCTTTTTTTCCTCGGTATGAAGACTAATCGCTCCGACTTTTGCATAGCCCGTATCCGTCTCTCCCTCTTCCTCCAGCGCCTGAATGAGTGTCGGATAATAGCGTGCTCCCGCTTTTGCAAGTTGATACCAGGCCTGATTACGCCGCTGTGAAATCCATGGACAGACGATTCCCGCCGCCGCATCCGTCGCCTGCCCCGGCTCTTCCCGGTCTATCATCGTCACCTCGACGCCGGCCTTTGCCAGATGATAAGCCGTTGCCGCTCCCAAAATCCCCGTTCCAATCACACTTACAGTCTGCATCAAAACACCTTTCCTTTTCTACGTTCCTATCGGCTATTTTACTAGAAGAAAACCGATAGCTCAAATCACCAGAGAGTGATCAGGCGCGAATTTCCTGGCGCATGAAAATCAGATACGAGATGCCAAAGCAGAGGCAGGTCGCCGCCAGCAAGCCGACAAATTGCGGCCAGATTAATAACAAACTTTGCATGAAAGGCAAAGGGGTCGGGATTGCTCCGACTGCCTGCTCCATCGTCAGCGGACCTAACGCCCGAATCGAAGGAGTGAGCAGGATCGTCGTCATTTCACTAAATAAATAGCTCGGATTGAGCCGTGATAGCATTTGCATAAAGGCAAATTGAGCAGGGTCATTGGCCGACGACTGGCCGCTGACCAAATTGACAAGCATCGAATAAAACAAGCTAAAAAACAGCCAAAGTCCAATACTGGCAAGCGCTGAAGTCGCCGTTTGCTTGAAGCGGACCGAAAACAAAATCGCCAAATTCAGCCAAAAGCCGATATAGATCACGCTCAAAAACAGAAATGTCACCATCCTCGCAAATTCATCCCAAGTGGGAGGAAGACCAATCGAGAGAATTCCTAAGCCAATTACTAAAAAACCTAACGAAAAAATAAAAAAGGTCACAATGAGCAAGGTCGCGACAAATTTCGCATTAATTAAGTAATCACGGGGGATTGGCTGGGAAACGATGCGACTCAATGTTCCTTTATTGCGCTCGGCACTGATCGCATCAAAGCCGAGACCGATTCCAAGAATCGGCCCGAGAAAACTAATAAAGGTAATAAACGGCGGCAACGAGCCGTTCTGATCGGTTAACGTAAATAAGTTCAAAAACAGAAACGACTGATTCGAGTCAATCTCAGCTGCCGCATCACGAATAGCCGAAAGCGCTGTGTAAAGGGAGGCGAAGCACGTCAAAAAAAGAATAACGAGCAAAATGACAAACCGCCAGCTGCGAATATGATCGCCAACTTCTTTTTGGACGATTACCCAAAAGGGATGCATCGGTTTGAATGATTCTTCCGACTCGCGACGCTTAAACTTCAGCTTAACCTTAGGAAACTTCACGAGACACTCCCCCCTCAAAATAGTGATGATAAATGTCATCCAAACCATATTCCTTCAAACCAAACTCATGAAGAGAGGCTCCAGATTGTACGATAAAGCCCGCCAGCCGGGCTGAGAGATCAACCTCTGTCTTCATAATGAGCTGGTGCCCGCTCTCTCCTTCCTCTACAGAAAAGACACCATCAACCTTCTGAAGCTTTTCGATCAGATCAGGCGGTTGATTCGAAACATTGGCATAATAGGTTAACTTGTAATCTGGAAATAGTTTACGGGCCAATGTCTGCACATCGCCTTCAGCCAAAAGCCGGCCTTCAACAAACAAGCCGACCCGGTCGCAAATTTGTTGAACCTGATGAAGCTGGTGAGAGGAAAGCAGTACAGTGATTCCTTTTTCTTTACTCAAATAACGAATAATCCGCAGCAGCTCCTGAACCCCTTGGGGATCAATCCCCAATGTCGGCTCATCAAGAATAATCACTTCCGGGTCTTTTATTAGCACATCGGCCAGGCCAAGCCGCTGCCTCATCCCACGGGAATAATGACCAGCCTTTTTGTCTTTTGCCTGTTCAAGTCCGACCTGCTTCAGCAAACGCTCCGCCCGCTCTGTCGCCTCTTGCTTCGGCACACCGTTAATGAGTGCGGTATACACGATATTCTCCAGGCCGGTCCGCTCCTCATAAAAGCCGATATTATCCGGCAAATAGCCTACCTTCCGCTTCACTTCGATCGGCTGACGCGTGGAATGATAACCGCAGACGATCGCCTGCCCTTCGCTCGGTTCAGAAAGGCCGAGCAGCATGAGAATCGTCGTTGATTTACCAGCTCCATTCGGCCCTAGCAATCCAAAGACCTCACCACGATGAATCGTCACATTCAAATGGTCGACCGCACACTTCTGTGAATAATATTTCGTCAGGTCAGTGATTTCGATAATGGCTTCTGTCATCGTTATCTCCTTCCATATTTGCGCATCATATAGTAAATACCGGCCAGTACACACGCGATAATGAGGACACCAATCCATCCCCAGAGGAGCGACGTTTCAACCTGCATGCGAAAATCAGCTTTTCCCGCTGTTCCGGCTCCATTCGCCTCAATCGAAACGATATAGTCACCGGCAATCGCATCCTTGCTCGCCTGAATCGTCGTCTGAACCGTTTCGGTTTGACCTGGTTCAATAACCGGAATGGTATCCTGAGCAAAGGTGACAGTCCAGTCTACCGGCTGCTGGGCGCTCAGCTTCACATCATTGATCGGCACGGAGCCTGTATTGGTGACAGCAAGCTGAATCGTCTTCTCTCTGCCGGCTGTAATATCTTCACTTAACTTCCCGGAAGGCGTCGAAACCTCCATTGCGTAATTCCCGGTAATCACCGTCTCCAAATTGACCTCGGCATTCGTAGAATTGGTCGATGCCGAAATTGGTATTGAATAATCACCCGCCTCCACTTCAGGCGGCGGTGTAACAACGACATCGAAGTCCTTTGTCGCATTTGACTCCGCCGTCACGGAGGTCACATTTTCCCCGTCAACCTGAAAGCTGACACCCCAGCCCTCCGGCGCATTTGCCTTCAGCGCATAACGCTGCTCCTCCGCTGTCCTGTTTCGCAGCGTGACCTTATACGTAAACGTTGAATCGGCATGACCCTCCATATTCGGCTGCTCCGAGGTCAGCTCTGTTCGAAACGTTCCCTCCTCCGTCACATCGATCTGTACAGGAAGCGTCTCAACGACTCCGCTTCGGTTTCTGGCAATAACATCAAAGGAATACGTCCCTTTCTCCACTTCCAGCGGAACATCGACATTAATTGAAAAATCAGTGAACTCATTCGGCTTAATTGCCAGCTCATGTAGTTGCCAGCCCCCCGAAATAAGCTCGTAGCTCCATTGCTCCGGCAAATTTGCCACCTCAATCGACACTTGCTGAATCTCTGCTGTTTCATTCATTACCTCAAAAGAATAATTGATTGATTCCCCCGGCGTAACCGCTATTCCCGTATACGGGGTATAAAGTTCAATTCCTCCCACTGCAAAAGATGACGCTGGAAATGCTCCGACCATTACCAGCATAACAGCCATCAGTAGAGCAAACCGTTTTTTTCTCATGTAACCTTCCCTCCTTCTATTTTCATTAAAAGTACGAAACCGATGGAAAATTGGATTTAAAAAAATAGTAAATTTCTAAATCCAAATCAATGTTTCAGGAGTATTATTAATAGAAGGAAGGTTGAACCCAGGAAAAAGGTAGGTGAGTTTCATGCCCTCTATTTCTGATGAAGAATATTTGCTGCAGCAGATCGAAAATGGGTCTTCCAAGGCGTTTGAACAGTTTTATGACCGCTATTCTCCGTTTGTGTTTCGCATTGCTCTCGGCATCTTAAAAAATCACGCCGACGCCGAGGATCTTTGTCATGATGTCTTTATTGAGCTGTATCATCATGCCGCTAGCTATAATCGGGATAAAGGAAGCATTGAAGCCTGGATTGCCGTAAAAACGCGAAGCCGCTGCCTCGACCGGTTGCGTCGGGCAAAGCGGATTCATTCCAGAGTGGAAGAGGAATTACACAACAAGCCGGCCGAACAACCGCCGGTTGAGGAACAGATTATTTTGAAGGATGAACGGGAAACCATCCATAGAGCGCTTAACGGCTTGCCCGCAGCACAGAGAGTGGCCATTTACGGGAATTTCTTCTTAGGTCATTCCCACCGCAAGCTTGCGTCTCAGTTAAATCGCCCATTAGGGACGATTAAGTCTCTTGTTCGTTATGGTATGAATAATATGCGAAAATACTTGAAGGAACAAACGAAGGATTACCAAAGCAAGAGGTGAATAAAATGTCTTGTCATAATCATTTTTCAGAGGAACAGATTATCGACTATCTCCGCGGTGAAGCCGAGGATGAAGCCAGCGTGAAACAGCATCTCGACCACTGTCCGCACTGTCAGCAGCTTCAGGAACAATGGAAGCCCTTTTTTGCCAAAGAAACAGAAGCGCACATCCGTCCACCGGAACGCCTGAAAAAACGGATTTTACATACAATTCGAACCGAACAGCGAAAGCCCTTTTTTCATTTTCTGACACTGCGTCCTCTGACAGCACGGTTCAGCCTCGTCGTCATCGTCCTCCTGCTCGGCTCATGGCTGACAATCAGCCAGGTGCAAAAGACGTCCCTTCAGCATTCAGCCGAAGAGCCGCTGCCATTTTTAATGAACGAAGAAACGACATTATATGAAATTTCCCCGGAGGATAACACCGCGATTAAAGGCTATGCCTGGATCAACAACGACTCAAACGAGCTGATGCTGCTCGTCGACGGCCTGCATCCGGTCTCGCTCAACGACTACCAGGCCTGGATCCGCTCGACCACTGACTTAAAGGACGCCGGCATTATCCAAGTTAATGGCGCCCAGGGCCAGCTCTACCTCCAGGATGATATCGTCAACCAGCTCGACCACATCATCCTCAGCAAAGAACCACGCGGAGGCAGCATCCAACCAACCGACCCGAATCCGTTTTTGATTAAGCTGAGCATGCCGTGAAAACGCGCTGAAAAGGAGAATGGGATTAATGTCTACCCCTTCTCCTTTTCAGCGCCTCTTTTCCCAATCTCACCACCTGTGACTTGTCCCGTATTCCTTTTCGATAAAGCTCAAAAAAGCTTTCACGGCAAGATAATTTTCAGATATCTTAGATCCGTACAGCCAAGTCTCTCTATAAATAAATTCACCCAGATGGTTTTGTAGGGGAACCATATGCAATGACTGATCTTTAGATAAGCAAAGTTCAGTCAAGATCGAATAACCAAGTCCCGCCTGAACAAACTCAAAGCTGACATCGGCATTATCAACAACCATTGTAATATTCGGCGGCGACTGAAAATTTTTAGACCACCAGGCGTCTATGACCGTTTTAAGCGACTGGTTCGTTTGGTAGTCAATACGGGGGATTTGCGGCAGTGTCTCCATATCAATCTTATTTTTCGATACTAAATATATCGATTCCGTTGTTAGCAACCTGGTAAAGTGAGGCCATTCTATTTTATCTCTGAGCAAGGCAATATGCACTTTTCCTTTCGATAACAATTCCACTAGATAAGGGCTGAAACCTGTCAGCACATGGGGCTCTACGTCTGGATAATGGTTTAAAAACTTCGTTAACAAATTAGGCAGAATATATTGAGCGACAGCCTTGGAAGCACCTATATACAACTTCCCTTTGATTTGCGAGCCAAGGGACAGTACCTGCTCTTTTGTATTATTAAGCTCCTCCAGCATCCGATTCGCATAATTAATCACATGTTCCCCTTGATGATTAACTTGAATTCCTTTATTGCCACGAATAAATAACGTTGTTCCAAACTCTTTTTCAATTTTATTTATCCGATAAGTAAGTGCCGGCTGGGTAATAAAAAGCTCATTTGAAATCTGCGACATCGTTTTCCCTTCCCCTATTTTAGATAGTACGATCCAATCATACTCTTCCATCTACTACTCACCTCTCGAAAAGTCAATTTCAATTTTTTTATAGCAATCTATAGATTTTATTTAATTTTAATTATATACATAGACACTTATAATCTAAATAAAATAATCAAATTTTCAAACATCACAGAATTGGAAGGAGACACTATAATATGATAGGGATCATCGGCCTTGGCAATATGGGAAGCGCTATAGCGAGCAAGATCCATTCAGAATTAGATGTAATTGGATATGATATAGACGCTGCAAAATGCAAAAAGATGAACGAAAATGGGGTGGCGACCGGAAGCAGCCTCGAGGAGGTTGCAGCAAAAAGTCAAATTATTATTCTCTCGATGCCGAGGTTTTCTATTTCGAAAAGCATCGTTTCAACAATTTGTCCCTTATTACAGAAAAATGCTGTTATTATTGAAACTAGTACTATTTTACCAAATGAAGTTCGTGAGCTTCGGGAAATCAGCTTACAACACCACATTAAACTGATTGATGCCGCGATTCTGGGCGGTGTAAGTCATATGCAAAATAAGCAGGCAGACTTGCTTATAGGCGATTCAGACGATGTATTGCAAACTGTCTCCCCTGTCCTGAAAGCGATGTCAAAAACAATTCAATTTATGGGGCCGGCAGGAGCAGGAATGGCAGCCAAAATCATTAACAATGGGGTAGCCCACGCCGTCATGACTGTCATAGTTGAATCTGCGGCGACTGCAATGAAATTAGGAATTTCCGCAGAAAACGTTTATAAGCTATTAAGCGGCGAAACGGCTCTACTACGCCCTTTAACTCACCGTTTTCACGAGCGAATTCAAGAGGGTAATTACGAAGGAGGGATGTCAACCGAAAATGCCAGAAAGGACTCCACCTTGTTTTTGCAGCTGGCCCAGGAAAATGGAATCCCTCTTTTTTCAATTCAGGCAGCACATTCTGTATACGAGGTGGCTGCACAAAATGGCTTTGGCAAAGAGGATTATGCAGCGATCGCAAAGCTGTGGGAGAAGTGGCTGAATATTAACTTTCAAAAGGATAGGGAGGTGTCAATGAATGAGACAGTATAACATGCTCATTAATGGTCAGTGGAAGAATTCGAGCACAAATGAAACAATGCCTGTTATCAATCCTTATAATGAGGAGCAATGGGGCACTATTCCTCAAGCTTCCAATGAAGATGTATTGAGCGCCATTGATGCAGCAACAGACGTCTTTCATCGTACATGGAAACATACGAATGGTCTGCAGCGCGCCACTTATATGAATAAACTGGCAGAATTAATTGAAGAAAATGCTGAACAATTAGCTTCCTTGGAAACGAAAGACAATGGAAAAGTGTACAGAGAAACGATTAAACAAGTACCTTTTACAGCAAGAGCATTAAGATTCTTTGCCGGTTATGCTGATAAAATTTACGGAGAAACCATCCCTTTAGACAACTTGCAACTTTTTGATTATACAATGAGAGAGCCGGTTGGTGTCGCCGCTTTAATCACCGCATGGAATTCTCCAATGCAATTATTAATGAATAAATTAGCGCCTGCTTTGGCTGCGGGCAATTGCGTCATCATTAAGCCATCAGAACATGCTTCCATCTCAACCTTATTTTTCGGTGAATTGGTGGAAAAGGCCGGCTTCCCGCCTGGTGTTATCAACATCGTTACTGGCGATAAACAAGTAGGAGAATTCCTCACAAAATCAGACAAAGTGAACAAAATCAGTTTTACAGGTGGTACTCTGGCTGGGCGTGCTATTGGAAAAAATGCGGCTGAAAATTTCATCCCGCTTACGCTTGAACTTGGTGGAAAATCTCCAAATATTATTTTCGAAGATGCAAATCTGGAGAAAGCGATCCCCGGGGCCATTGCCGGCATTTTCGCTTCAAGTGGTCAAACATGCATCGCTGGTTCCCGTCTCCTTGTCCAAGAAACGATCTATAATAAGGTGGCAGAATTGCTTGCCGAAAGAACTAGCAAGATCAAATTAGGCGATCCTACCGATCCAACAACCGAGATGGGACCAGTCGCAAATAAAAACCAATATAACGCTATTCAAGCGATGATTCAACATGTCGAAGCGGAAGGTGCATCTATTCTAGTTGGAAAAAAGGGAGAGATTCCGGAAAACGGCTACTTCATTCGTCCAATGATCGTAATAAATGTAAAAAATGAGATGAAGATAGCGCAGGAGGAAGTCTTCGGACCCGTGCTCAGCATGATATCCTTCAAAGATGAAAAGGAAGCAATTGAAATTGCCAATAATTCAAAATACGGGTTGGCATCTGGCATCTGGACCTCCAACTTATCCCGGGCCCATCGTGTTGCGAAACAATTAGAGGCTGGAACTGTTTGGATTAATACATACCGGACAAGCGCTGTCCAAGCTCCTTTTGGCGGCGTCAAAAATAGTGGGTATGGGCGTGAACGAGGATTAGTCTCTTTATTAGAATATACACGTCTTAAAAATGTCTTGATAGACCTTTCAGATGAAGGAAGAGATCCATTTTCGATTAATGTCTAAACAATAAAACAATGAAAGGTGGAAAGGAAATGGAAACAAAGAAGCCCATTATCTATCCGTTGTTAGTAGGTGTTCTAACTATAGAAAAGTCTCAATTTGTATATGGTAGACACTATGGTCAAAAAATAGAAACACCCATTTTAATGTTCGTTATTAAAAACAATGGGCGAAATATCCTCGTCGATACCGGCCCTTGTGAGCCTGAAAGAGCTTTAAAGTATCACGGAACAATTGTTCAGGATGAAAGCATGCTTCAAGAGCAGGCTCTGAAGAGTATCGGCCTAACACCAGATGATATTGATACGGTGATCTTTACCCACTTGCATTGGGACCACAGCTGCAAATGTGACATTTATAAAAATGCTAATTTTATCGTTCAAAAACGAGAACTGCAATTTGCGATTTGTCCTAATGAAGTTCAAAGAGCGCAGTATGAAATTGGTTTCAAAGACACACTGCCGCCTTGGATCAGCGTCCTGCAAAGAATGGAAGTTGTCGAGGGGGACATTGAAAATTTCGAAGACCACATTCACTTAGTCACTCTTCCCGGCCATACTCCCGGTTTTATGGGAATTCTCGTTAATACAGAGGATGGGGACTACTTGATTGCCGGGGATACTATTCCCTTATATGAAAACTGGCTTGGAGATTCAAAGTTAAAGCATATTCCAAATGGTTTGCATATCGATTTAAATGAATACGAAGAAACGTTTAAGAAGATGGAAAAAATTAAAGCAACGATGATTGCCGGGCATGATTTTGCAGTTTTAGAATCCGCTCAGTATCCACCAAAACTTACAAAGGAGAATGAATAAAGATGAAAAAAAATTACACATGGAGAATGATAGGAATTTTTGTATTGCTCTTGTTAGCAGCTTGCAATTCAAGCAATGAAAATACAGGAGCTGAGCCGAATTCAGAGTCTGATGAAAGCGTAATCATATCATTGGGTCATATTAACCCGGAAACCGAGGATGCTCAATTTCATCAGGGAATATTAAAATTCGTTGAAATTGTCGATGAAAAAACAAATGGCTCTGTCAAATTTGATATTCATCCTGGCGGCGAATTAGGTGGAGAAAGAGAAATGATTGAAGCAACACAATTAGGTACTTTAGATATGGTTGTAACTTCCAATGGACCTTTAGGAAATTTTGCTGATAAAACCTTTGCTTTTGATTTTCCATTTCTTTTCAGAGACCGCGATCACGCATACAAAGTCCTTGATGGAGAAATCGGTGATGAAATTAATGAGCAGATCGAAGAAACCGGTGTCTATAACTTAGCATGGTGGGAAACCGGTTATCGCCAAATTTCTAATAATAAGCAGCCTATAACCAAACCTGAAGATTTAAAAGGCTTAAAAATAAGAACGATGGAAAATCCGATTCATTTATCTACCTTTGAAGCATACGGTGCTTCCCCGACTCCAATGGCATTTACAGAATTGTATACAGGTCTGGAACAAGGAGTTGTAGATGGTCAGGAAAATCCTTTCACCGTCATCGTCCCTAACAAATTGCAGGAAGTGCAAAAATACCTTACCGTATCAAACCACTTTTATACCCCTGGGGCTGTATTAATCAATCAAGCTAAATTTGATGGGTTATCACCGGAATTGCAACAAATTATTCAAGACGCAGCTATTGAAGCAAGAGACTATGAAAGAGAATTTATCCAACAACTCGACGCCAAGCTGATCCAGGTGATGGAAGAAAGTGGTACCGAAGTCACCGATCAATTTGATTTTGATGCTTTCTTTGAAGCATCCCAAGGTGTTTATGAACAATACGCGGATCAGTATGGCGAGCTTTTAGATAAAATATTAGCAGTTCAATAGAGTGAAGATCTCATTCTGCACAAAGTCAATTATAAGCAAACATCCTCATAATTGACTTTTCCTGCAATCTCTGACTCCACCATTAACTTCAAGGTCGTCCCGAAAAGGGAAATCCATCCTTTTAGGACGGCCTTCACTCGTCTCAAAAAGGGAGTTGAACCAATGAAAAAAATATTATCGGCTATAGATAAAATAAATACAGTTTTGTTGCTGTTATTAGGAACTTTTCTTGGAATCATGATTCTTGTGCTGTCGGTACAAGTTATTTCGCGCACCTTGATTGGGTACTCACTACCCTGGTCAGAGGAGTTAGCCAGATTTTTAATGATATACAGTGTTTTTATCGGTGCGGCTCTCGCTTTACGGTATCAGCAGCTAATTGCGATTGAATTCATCGCAGAAAAAGTAAGTGAAAAGACAAGAAAAGGAATGAAAATATCATCCAATCTTTGCGGAATCGTTTTTTTCATCATTATTTTGTTCCAAGGAATTGCTGTCATGGAACGGGTTCACACGCAAAGCTCGGCCGCTTTACAAATTCCTATGTCTTTCTTATATGCCGCCCTGCCGATTGGCATGGTTCTTCTGACGATGAATGCCATAGCTGTCATAATAGATATTCTGTTGAATGATACAAAAAATAACGTTAATAAATGGGGAGTGTAAACGATGATAGCTGTCTTGTTTGTTTCATTTTTTGTACTCCTGTTACTGGGATTACCGGTTGCCGTAGCAATTGGACTTTCATCTGTTATTGCCATTTTGTTTGATAGCAGTACTCCCCTTATTATCGCTGGACAACGTTTAATAACATCCGTTGACTTATTCGCTCTAATGGCCATTCCCACTTTTATATTAGCAGGAACATTAATGGAGTATGGTGGAATTTCAAAACGACTTATCAACTTTGCCAATGCACTAACAGGTCATATTTCAGGCGGTTTAGGACTGGTCTCCGTTGTAACGGCAATGTTTTTTGCTGCTATTTCTGGATCAAGTGCTGCGTCCGTTGCGGCAATTGGGGCTATCCTTATTCCAGCAATGGTTAGAAAAGGATATCACAAAGATTTTGCTGCAGGTTTACAAGCGGTTTCCGGAGAACTTGGAATCATCATCCCACCAAGTATTGCCATGATTTTATACGGAGTGGCGACAGGTACATCTATTAAAGACCTCTTTATTGCCGGAGTTGCACCGGGAATTTTAATCGTTATAACATTGCTGTTGGCCGTATATATCGTTTCGAAAAGAAGAGGGTATAGTGGGGATAAAACGATCACCTGGGCAGACAGACGAAAAGCGTTTAAAGAAGCCCTCATTCCTTTAATCATGCCCGTCATTATTTTAGGAGGCATCTATAGTGGTTTCTTTACACCGACAGAAGCAGGAGCGATCGCCGCTTTATACGCTTTTATTGTCAGTGTCTTCATCTATAAAGAAATCAAACTGCAAAACATCCTTAAAATTCTAGGAAAATCGGCTATCACATCAGCGATTATTATGTTTATTATCTCTTGTGCCGGACTCTTTGCATGGATTCTTACTAAAGAAGGCGTGCCAAAACTGGCGGCTGAGTTTTTTATTTCTATTTCTGATTCGCCTGTCGTATTCCTTTTACTAGTAAATGTATTTTTGCTGATTATAGGGATGTTTCTCGAAACTAGTATTTCTATTATTATTTTAGCCCCCATTCTTGCACCGGTGGCCGTGCAAATGGGAATAGACCCAGTTCACTTCGGGATCATCATGATTATTAATCTCGCCATCGGCATGTGTACTCCTCCGCTTGGTGTAAATTTATTTATTTCTTGTCAGATAGCTGGCATCAGTTTAGTCAAAATTTCAAAAGCTGTGATTCCTTTATTACTTCTCATCGTTTTAGATTTAATTATTATAAGTAACATTCCTTGGCTAACAACCGGCATTGTAGAGCTGTTTAAGTAACATTTGGGATTTTTGATAACATACGAAACACTAACACTGATGGTTGCTTTCGGAGCACTTGTCGCCATACGTCACAAGACAAAAAGAAATAGACCTTCCCTTGAGCCTTTGAGGGATGGTCTATTTCATAACCACTTGAGCCAGTCACTCTTGAGAGGACAGCTATTGTATATGACCGTAAGTGTAACCGCACTTGCGATCTTTTTTATCCTACTAAATTATTGAGTACACTATGACATACACTGTGGGTTAACGATGAAAAATCTGCCTTTCCTTCGTAAGAGAGCCGGCATTCTTTACAATAAAACCAGCACCATATTCCGCATCCTTTCCGACACCGCATATTAAAGCCGAGCCGCGCTGGTGCTGCCATTGCAGGCCGAGGAAAAAGAGACCCTTTACGCCTGTCACGCCGCGCTCATGCTTTGGTTGCCCGTCGGCTGTTAATATTCCGTCGATCTGAATCCAGTTATAATCAGGAACAAAGCCCGTTGCCCAAATTATAGTTTTGACTGTCAGTTGCGTGCCGTCGTCAAAAGTAGCGAGCTGACCGACGACATCTCTCACCCGGGGTTTTTGGATCACCCGCCCGGCCTTGATTAATTTTTTTAATTCCATTCCAAACACTGGATCATTTTTCTTTTGAAACCATCTTCCTCGTTTTGTATCGAGACCGGCGTATAATAGACCGCTCTTTTCAAGCCAATGGAAGATACTTTGCCCGAAAAGCCGGAGCGGGAGAAAGCGTATCGGAGCAGAAATAGCATGAAAAACGTCCCGCTGTTCCTTCGCTAATTCGACGGCGATTTGCGCGCCGGAATTGCCACCGCCAACCACGAGCACAGTCCCTTCAGACAGATCGGCTGGCGACACATACTCCGAGGAATGAAGATGGACGGTTTCTTCCGCGGTACTGGTAATGAGCGGCAGAATATAGCGCTTTTGAAAAGCGCCGGTCGCCACCACTACTTGCCTGGCGTATATGATCTTTTTATTCGTTGCAATGCGGAAAACGTTATCCTCGAATTCAAGTTTATTAACGGCGATGTTCAGCTCATAAGGTAGCTGAAAGTGGGAAGCGTATGCTTGTAAATACGCCGCCATTTCTTCCCTGGTCGGATAGCTTTCCGGGTCTCCTTCCATTTCCAAACCCGGAAGAGAGCTAAATCGTTTAGGCGTAAATAAGACGAGTGATTTGTAGCGTGAAAGCCAGGATTGGCCAATTTCAGCACTGGAATCAATCATCAGATGATCAATTCCTTTCGTTTTTAACTTCTGGCTCATCGCAATTCCGGCCTGTCCCGCTCCAATAATGATCACTTCATATACGTCTCTCATAACCATACCCCCTTACCGTATTATACGTGATAGAGACAGATAAAGAGGGAGAAATTGTTCAAAAAAGGGACTGGGGAAATGGTTGCTACCTTTTGCCCAGCCCCTTAAGCAATGTGCAGAACTGCCACGCTCTTGTAAAGCCATTGCCACTAGCTCAAAGCTAGTTTTGTCTCAAGCTCTTCTCTTTTTCTTATCGCAATGCTGCCAGGTCAAATTCCGGGACGAAGCCTTCCTCTGCCGCTCTGCCAAGTAATGCCTCGACAGCGGCATAGCCCGCTTCACCTAGATCGGCCGTAAACTCATTGACGTATAGATCAATGTGAGACTGCGCCACTTGCGGTGAAAGCTCCTGGGCGTGCTCCATCACATAACCCTTTGAATCCTCTGGATGCGCCCAAGCATATTCAACGGACGCACGCGCCCACTTGGCAATCTCTTCTCTATTAAGAGAGCGGTGGGCAATAATCGCCCCGAGCGGAATCGGCAGGCCGGTGTCGTCTTCCCACCAATTGCCGAGGTCAGCGAGCTGCTTCAAGCCATAGTCCTGAAATGTAAAACGGGCTTCGTGAATGACAAGTCCGGCGTCAATTTTCCCATCACGTACCGCCGGCATGATTTCATGAAACGGCATTACGACAATCTCACCGACTCCGCCCGGTACCTGCTGAGCCGCCCATAAGCGGAAAAGCAAATAAGCTGTGGAACGCTCACTCGGCACAGCAACTCTCCGACCGGAAAGAGCTGCCGGTCCGGCCGACTCTTTCGTCAGCACAAGCGGACCGCAACCTCTTCCAAGTGCCCCGCCGCACGGCACAAGCGCATAATCTGACAGCACCCACGGAAGAGCTCCATATGAGATTTTCAGCACTTCCGGTCCTTTGCGTTCGGCTGCCAGCTTGTTTGTAATGTCAATATCAGCAAACGTTACGTCGAGCTTTGGCGCACCTTCAATCAAGCCATGCGCCCAGGCATGAAAAACAAATGTATCGTTCGGACAAGGGGAATAAGCGATTTTCATTTGATAACCTCCATAAATGCTGCGCTGGCTTGCTCTAAAACGGCCAACGCCTCTTTAATTCGCCACGCATCGCGGTCACGTGGGCCCACAAGATTTGAAATCGTCCGGATCTCCATTACTGGCAAAGCAAACTGAGCAGCCGCTACCGCCACGCCGTAGCCTTCCATTCCTTCGGCAGCAGCCCCATCTACACGCTGCGCCAAAACCCGGGCACTTTCTGCTGTCCCAGTTACGGTGGAAAGAGTCAGAATCGGGCCGGAGTGAACCGGCAGCTGTTTTTCCCTCAGCCTCGTGACGAGCCGGCGGCTTAGCATGTGCTCTGTTTCGATCACCGCGGTGGTTCCAAGCTGCAAATGATCGATGCTGATAAAGCCTTCCGCCGATTCTGTCCCGAGATCAGCGGCGATAATCCTGTCTGCGACGACAATCGAACCGACCCCGGCCTGGCCGGAGAAACCGCCGGCTATCCCGGCGCAAATGACAAGGTCATAGCTTGCCTGCGCCAGTTCCCGTGCCGTGCTGGCAGCGGCGGCCGCTTGTCCAACCCCCCCGGTGATGACCGTTATTCCGCTGTCTCGTCCAAAGCCCCGTTCGACAGCTTCTTTTTCCGCAGCCACTGACGTCACGATTAGGCACCGCAGCGGCTTCTGCTTCTCGTTCATAGTTTTTACTCCTTTACCTTACAAGCCTTTACCATTTTAAGTGTACTCCAATTACGTTGCGCTTGGCTAGTATCGCTGCTTCTTTTTGCCCACTGCCGGATGAAACTGAGCGTAGACAATCTGGAACAAAAATGGAAAGAGAAGCACAGGCACGAAAAGAAGCATATAGCCCGTCAGCAACGCACAAGCCAGCATCATAAAGAAAAAGACGACCGCAAACCAATAAAATCCTTGAAGCCACCTATTGCGCGCGCATCTTTCACCGAAAAAGAAGATTAGAAGCTTCTTCATCAAACCACCTCTTTTCCCGCTGAACAAAAACAGCCGCTAGACTTGAATCACCTAGCAGCTGTCTGTTTTTTATTGATAGACTTCGTACTCAACCTCGTATTGCTCCGCCAAGGATTCCATTTCAGCGATGTATTGGTCAATCTTCGCCTTCCCTTCCTCTAAAAGAAGGTTCGCTTCCTGAATAACCTCTTCGCTTCCTTGTTCAACACCCTGCAAGGAGAGCCGCATCGAATTGCGTTGCATCTGGGCCCCTTCCACAAATAAAGCGTGGACCTTGTGGAGTTCCTCCGATTCCGGCTCAATGCTTTCCAGCCTTTGCACAAATTGTTCATACCTCGGCAGAACTTCCTCCACCATTGTGTGATAGAACGTCTCGTCATCGACGTAATTACTGCCCGTTACACTGCTAAGATGATCAACCGCTTCCTCCTCCAAGCTGTATATCGGATTAACTTCTTCATTAACATAATGAATAATTTCTTGTTTCACAGGGGTTGAACACCCTGCCAATAATACAAGACTCAGACATAAAAATAACCGTTTCATTCCTGTCCCCTTCTTCATTATCTCTTAAAGGTCGAGATCATGGCCTTTCACATATTCCTGCTTAAATCTCGGATATACTTTTCTTCGCAGGAGGATAAATACACCGATCATCGGCAGCGTAACGCATAAGCCGAAAAGCACGTAAAATCCGTGAATAAAGGCCATGATGATGTAATAGAGCGAATAGAGAATTAAGATTGCATAAAGAAGAATAAACAAAAGATTAAACATCATTAATGAAGCGTACTTCGTTTTCTTCTGCTTGGCGTCCGTTTGCTTGTAAGGACCGAGGCATTGCTTCACCTCGGCAATCGCATCAAAAACAGGCTGTAGCAACATATTCACGGTTTAACTCCTCTTTTCAAAGACTTCTTTCAAGCGTTCGCGTAAAAGCAATTCCCCTGCGGTTTCCAATCCCTTAAAGACCACTGCTTCAATTTGGTCGCGATTAAAAAACACATTCGTCTCGTTGGACAGATGGCCCTGTGGATAAGGACAAGCGACGTAATCCCAAATCTTCTGCTCTTCTCCTCGTTGTTCTTGCTTTCTTCCATAAATCATTACGGCCTGATCAAGGAACTTCACCGTCACAACCGAGCCGATCGGTAAAAGCTCTCCTTCGTTAGGGAGGGTTAATTGGTTGATTTCTTCTGCCATCATTTTCTCTCCTTTATCACCTATTACGCGTACTATTGACTAATCCTCAATCTGTCTTTCAAAGCTTAGTCCTAATTTGACGCCGATCACAAATCGCAAATCGAGCATCGTTTCTTTTCCTATTTTCGCTTCTCCCCCGATGCTTCCACCAGAGGCCCCGGCCGTCACCTTTGCATTCCAGTCGGTGAACGGAATTGGTAGAATCCCGCTGACATCCCCTTCGATGACAGCCGCTTTCGCTGCTACTCCGACAGAGGCATTGTCGACTCCGGCATAGCCTTTTGCCGTTAGGATCTTCGCATCGCCCTCAACTCCGGTGCGGCCTATAACCGGAATGTCACTATCGGCCTGAACTCTCGCATGATGCCTCAGCACAGTACCTTCCGCTTTGACAATTGGAAAAATCGACGGGCCGCCAATGCTTGCTTTCAACTCGGTATCAGCCATCCGCTGCGCATACGTGCCGTCAACAATACTCGTATCCAAGTCAAACCCGGCATACACGCCTGTAAATTGTGAAGACCCGCCAATCGGCAAGTCGGAATTGTGAAAGCCTTCGGAAATTCCAGTCCAGTTATGATCATAATACCCTACACCACCGGCCGCACTAAATCCGCCTCTTGGCTCACTTTCATTCCCGATAAGAAATTTCCGGCCCTCCTCCTCATCTTCCACCTTTGCCGTCATCGTCGGACGCGGACAGCTCATCATCGTCGAATACAGCTGCCATCTGTATTCCTGTTGGTCGGCATAGCGGAGGCCCGCATAATGCATATATAGCGAATCCGTCCAGTATGGGTGATTGATATACCCTCCGTTAAAAGGCGAGAACGCAGAAAGCGAATAGAGATCCTTTGTTTTATTCTGCAAATTCGTTAACAAGGCAGAATACGCCAGATTCCGTTTCACCTGATTCGTTAAGAAGGCAAGAGAATGAACCTTACTCGTAAAAATGGCCTCGACCTGCTTGACGTACTGGGTCATCAGCTGAATATCTTTTCCGACGCTCGTCAACGCCTCGGTCTGCTGCTGGTCAAAGTGATACAGCTGTTCAACCGTATCCTCCATATGGCGCTTCGCTCTTCCAGCTTCTAGCAAAACCGGTTCATCATTAACATCCGGCAAGGCTACAATGTCACGCACGCGGCGAATCGCCTGATTGGCGTCATTCGTTAAGCTCATCGTGACGGTTTTCAGCTGTTCGATTCCTTGCGATACTTCCTGCTCCAAATAACTTTGCCGAATAAAGCCCTCCTGTGCAGGCTCCAATGCCTGCAAGGCAGCTTTCATTCGTCCCAGCACGCTTTCATATTCAACGGCAAACGCTTGAAAAAAAGCGAGGAAAGGGAGATGACAATCCTGGTAAAAAGACCGGATCGCTCCTCCCCCGCTGCCTGTAAAAGAATCATCTAAATGGATCACCGCTTGAATGTTCAGCTTCACTTGCTGCAGCTGCTCTTTTTGGGAGGAAAGCGTTTCGATCACTTGATCAATTCCATTGTGTAATGCATCTACATCCAAGGTTTTCATTGAACTGCCGGCTCCCTCCTACTTATCGAATAGAAGAACTGATTTGATGGTCTGTTTCCCGCATCACTTCCAACGATTGTCTCGTACTCTCTATATTTTTCAGGACGAGCATTTGATACTGCTCAATGACCAGCTGCAGCTCGGTTGAGAGTTCATTTAAACGTGTAACAACATCAAGTACATTTCCTTCGCCTATGGATGAAGGATAAGTCCCATCGACCTGCTGCACGGCACTTTCGACCTTCGCCAGCTCCTGTTCCACATCGCTGTAAAGAATTTTAATTTCTCCGCTCATCGGCTCACCACTTTCTTATCATCTATTTATTGGCTTGCTGCGGCTGCTTTGGCCGCTGCAATTGCCTGTTTAATTGCGACGATTTCCTGCTCGGTTCGTGTGATTTTATTAGCTACAAGCTGCAAAATATGACTGAATTGGTTTGTATGAATATCCTGATAGCTCGGGACAATCGCGCCTTCACGGATGGTTTCAAACGCTTGAGCCAACGTTCCGGCCCACGTATTCGCGGAAAGCTCGGGCTCTAAACAAATTGTCTCCTGACTGTAGAAATCCTGCCGGCAGCTGTTCAACTCATTTTGGCAAATTCTGAGCCGGGATAGCTCCTCCTGTTTTTGTCTTAAACGTGCATATAAGCCTGCCAAAGCCATTTCATTTCACCCTTTCCATGGAAAAGTCCGTCTGTCGTTGCCCATTATGCTAAAGGAGAACGGCGCACAAGTTTAGGTAGAATGATGACAAACAATACACCTACCAGTAAGAGCACGATCGAAAACAGAATCGTCGTCAGCTGAATCGCCGCTGCTTCCGCTTCCTGCTGCTCACGATTGGTATTGTTTCGTACAGCCGCTTCAAACAAGCGCAGTTGCTCTGCTTTGACGACAATCGTATGATTTTCATCAAGCGGATGGGCGAACAGCTGCCGCTCCACCTCGTCAAACAATTTGTAATCAGCTTGCTGAAAAGTCAGCACCTGCTGCTCTTCCGGCATCGCCTTACGTCGCTGCAGCTGAGGATCGCGGAAATAGTCTAGGTTCAGCTCGACCTGCCCTTGCTCATACCGGTGCGGCTCCACGATCTCTTCCTCCGCCCTGCTTTCCTCCGGTAAAAGTAACAGCAGCAAAAGCGCCAAGCAAATGAGCGACGCGTGGAGCAACAAACTCTTGCGCCAGTATGCGGAGCGGGCTCCCTGTTTCCAGCAGCGGCCCACCGTCTTAGCTGACCTCGTCGTACTCTTCATAGCTTTCCACACTCTGATTTCTGCGTTCCTTCAGCTGCTTCAATACATACGGCAGCGCGACGACAATCGCACTGAGTAACGATGTTATAATGACGGCCGGCAGGAAGGCGGATTGATCGCCATATTGAATCGACATAAACACTTGCGCAACCGGATGCCGGATGCTGAAGCCGGCGATTACTAAATCAAGCAGCGGCGCGATGAAAAAGATCAGCATCGCTCCAACAGTCAGCCCTCCCGTAACTGGACCAATTTCCAACCCGAGACGAATGATCCCGGCGCAGGCAATCAGAAACAGAATCGTGCTGACAGTCCATTGTACTACCTGAACATCGTGGAGCGGGTAAATCGTTAAGCCATAAATGCTAATCATTAACCCAACTGCCAATGTTAGCAGCATAAACAAGGAAAAATTCAGCATCGACGCTACATGAGAAAAATGATAAACGAGAAAACCGATCGCCAAGCCGCAAAGCAGGAGAATAATCAGCATGACCACCGGCGGCGCCTGAGTCGTCCGTTCTTCAGGAGTTGATCCGCTGATCATCGTCGGATTCGTTAAATACTCGTAAATGTACGGATTGGCCTGCCCATCGACGACGGCATTGCGGAGAACATCATAGAGATCCTCTCTGACCAGCTTCGTCGAATCAACATTCTCCGCCCAGCTTTCGTTTAATTGATCGGCGCGTTCTTGAACAGTATCGACCCGCTGATAGAGTTCATTCGTATAGTCATTAACATACGAATGGCGGTCCGCTAATGAATGAACGAGATTCGAAATCGCCTGAATATCCATCATCGCATTTTGCTGTGTGGTCACGACAAGTTCACCATTCAATCCATCAACCGGCACTTCTTCTACCTCCGGCGCTGTTATTTCCTCACGTAAAAACGCAGTGACATCATTGGCGCCGTGCTCGATTTCAACCAGCTCACGCATCATTACCTCACGCTCTCGTTTAACCGCTTCATCGTATTCTTCCATAAACCCGATTGTCGCCTCAACAAATTCAAAGAACTCATCCTCAAGCAGGTTGAGGTTGCTCGATGATTCTCTCAGTCCTTTTCGAAGCTGATCAAAATGCTCTGTTTCACCTTTCAGCGTCTCAAAGGCCGCTTTCACTTCACTTTCGCTTTTCTCAGTGTGGGTCGCAATGATCTCACCGATTAACTCCTGATCAGTGCTATCAGTCTTTTGCAAAATGTCTTCATAGATTGATAAATAGGCAAAATAAGAAAGTAATTGATTCATATCACGGCTTTGCAATGGTTTTTCAAAGTGGGAAGCTAGCTTTTGTTTACGGGCATCATCCAAATAATCGAGCTGCAAAATTGCCGCTTCCTTCGCTTTAATCTGCTCAACTGCCTGCTCTTCGGCGGATTTTCCTTCAGGTACACTCTCCCGTTGTTCCTGAATAATCGTTTCCAACCGCTGTTCGACTACTTGCTCCCATTCTGCCTGCTCTGACGCCTGCTTCATCAGTTCATTTTCCACTAGCTCAACATTGCTTTCCAGCTGCGAGATCGTTTTTTGGATCTCGTCCAACGGCTTTTCTTCTTCAAGCACGACGGCTTCCAGCGCCTGATAAAGGCCGTTGATCTGCTCTTTTACCGTCTTTAACGAGACGCCTTCCGCCTGCCCGGCTGTTGGCAATGCCGCTGCTGAGATCTCCTTCGCCTTGCTTGTCGCCTGACTTGACGTCGCGGCGACAAGGTCGTTTCGTGCCGGCAGGAGTTTTTCTTCGAGGCGATTCAACGATTGCTTTTCTGTTTCCTCCCTGTATTGCTTCATCATCGCCTCTTGCACTTCCATGATTCGTTCAAACTGTTCCTCGACCTCTGAGCCTTCAATCGACTCCTCGATCTGTTCAACAATGACATGATTATGATTGATCGATTGCTGAATTTGCACGACACTGTCAAGTAAATGATCTCCATCCACAGTCGGAACCGGGGTGATCTCCCTGTTATGAAGAATCCGTTGGACACCATCTGTCAAATTGGTTTCATAGCTCGCCAGGCCTTGCTGTAGCAGCTGCTGATTCTGCAGACTCGTCGTCAGGAATAAATCGTTTTGCCGGTCCTGAAAATCACGATATTGCTGCACCTTAGTCAGAAACTCATTCATCTGCAACACTGACGCTTCCATTTCGGCATTTGTCCCGCTTGAGGCATCCATCGCTTCGGCTGCGGCGGCCTGCAATTGTTCAAGCATTTCCATCTGCTGCCTGATCTCTTCGGCAATCGTGGCGGATCCCGGTGAATAGAAGGCATACATGGACTCCTGAAACGCAATCTCCCGCTCAAGAATTTGATCGAATTTTTGCTTGATATCGTCGACCTCTTGAGAGACGTGGTCCCAGTACATCGTTGAAATATGACTATTGATGCGGTTTCGCGCCGTTGTCAAAGCTCGCTGGACACGCTCCATATTTGCCGCATCCAGATTCCCCTGAATTTGATAATTCAGCACCGCCTTTTCCGGCTCATCCTCTTTAAACCCCATGACCTGCGCCGACAAATTCGACGGCAAGTACAGCACCGCATCATACTGATTGCGCTCAAGTCCGGCTTCTGCCGCATTTCGTCCGACCACGACCCATTGATAGTCAGAGTCCCGCTCAAGCGAGGCGATCACTTCCTGGCCGAAAAGCAGCTGCTGACCCTGAAATTCCGTACCGAGATCTTCATTGACGACGGCAATTTCTCTGGCGGTCGCTTTATTCGCTTGATCCTGTACCGGTTCAATATAAGAGAAAAACATCGTTGGAAAGAACAGGATGACCACTATCATGACTATTAATTTAATAAGACTTTTTTTATCGAACATCATTTTGCCCTTCTTTCCTAATTAACATTTAGGAATTTGCATCCTTGTTTCTTTTCCGCTTCTAATAAGATAGCCAAACCCCGGCTGGATCTCTTCTTCATTTCTTGTAAATGGAAGCGGGAACAGGTTTTGATCCGATTTCTTTGCTAAGAGAATCGCTTGTCTGATCTGCTTAATTTCACTCGTAAAGGAATCAAACCCTTTAGAAAATTCATTCGGATTTCCTGCAACAAGAACCGTAAAGCCAAGATGGGTATAAAGCTTCAGCAGCGTCGCGACCTTATCCTGGATAGCGGTATCTGCCTTTTGTTGGAATCGGGAGAAGCTGTCAATCAGCAAATAAACCTTCGGATACGCCCGCTGCTCATGATGATGCCGTTCAATGCTCGCGACATACTCGGCTTCTCTTCTGCTCAGCTCCGCTTCCATTTGGTTGAGCCACTCCATAATCTGCTCCTTTGACTCCATATAATGAACAGACTTATGCTTCGCATCATTTGCCAGGCCACGATCGACCCCGTCAAATAACCCGATTGACGTATGGCTTTGTTCGAGGATTCCATGAAGCAGGACACGCATTGCATTTGTTTTTCCTTTTTTCGCCTGGCCCATAATCAAGCAATGCTGTTCACCAATCAGATCAACGGTCATTGTCGTCACACTCTCCTCTTCCAGCCCGATCGGCAGCTGTCCTTCCGTCACATCATCGACATAACGCTCGAAAAATTCGACGATACTCAGCTGGGAAGGAAGCATCGGAATTGGCTGAGGCAAGCTGCGGCCCTGACTTGCCTCGTTTATCAGCTTAATTTCATCTTTGACCTGCTGCAGCTGGTCAAGATCGTCCTTGCCTTTAGCCGGCAGGAATATTTGCACAAGGGAGGCCTGGTCTTTAATCAGCAGGGCACGGCCCGGGATCGGCTCGACTTCATAAGGCGTTTTGCCGACAAGCGTGTACTGTTCATTGCTATCCATGACATAATGCAGCACTTTTGTTTTCAACGTGTTCATTAATGGCTGGCGGACGCCATTAATTCTCGTCGCACTAATCGCGACAAAAAGCCCGATCGCCTGACCATCCCTCGCAAGCTGAATAAATTGCGCCTCGGCTTCCGGAAGCTCCTCTTTGACGAGGTCAAAGTTATCGACAACTAAAAAGAGCACCGGCAGCTTTTCTTCAGCCAATTGGTTATAATGCGTAATAGTGCTCACCTCATGTTCCAAAAACAGCTGTTTGCGCTGCTCCATTTCACGCTTGATGAAGGTAAAGAACTTGGCAATCTTTCGTTCGTCATCAAAACGGAAATAATCGGCGGTATGAGCCAGCTGCCTAAGCGGCAATAACGTCCCATTGCCAAAATCGAAAATATAGTAATGCAGCTCATCGGCACGATGATGTGAGGCAAAGCTCAGCAAGTAAGTGAACAGCGTCGTTGATTTCCCGTAGCCGGACGAACCGAAAACACCAATATTTCCGTCAGTGATCCATTGATATCTGTATGGTGTCTGACTCTGCTTTTCCGGTTCATCCTTCAGTCCGATCAGAAAACCTCCCGCCACAGAATCCACTTCCGGTCTCGGCAGCCACTCCCCTAACGGAGGGAGCCATGGACTTGGAAGCTTGATCAGCTGCAGCTTCTGTTGAACAGCGGCGATTTCAGCGACAACAGCTTCTATTTCTGTTTTCTGCTCCTTCGAGTCGGGCACGGTCTTCGTGCTCAGTCCCGAGAGCTGGACAAGGCCGAGATCGGTGACAAGCGAGACCTCTTCCTCCGCCTGAAAAGATTCCTCCAAATACGGAGCACCACTCCACGCTGATTGAAACAGCTCATAGACTTCGTTGTTTCCTACTTGTAAATAGCCTCTTCCGGTCTGGGTGATCGTTGCGGCATCACCGTTTTTCAAAATCTCCTTACTGTCTGTCGCGTCCTGAACTTTAAGAGCGATCTTAAAGCGGGAATTACTCCAGATCTGGTTATCGATTACTCCCCCCGGTTTTTGTGTAGCGAGGATGAGATGAACGCCGAGACTACGTCCGATTCGGGCGGTACTGACCAATTCTTTAATGAATTCAGGTTCCTCACTCTTCAGTTCGGCAAATTCATCCGAGATTAAGAAAAGATGCGGCATCGGCTCTTTGGCGATCCCCTGTTTGACTAAATCACCATAGTCATGAATATGAGTAACTTCATAAGCATCAAGCAGGCGCTGTCTCCGTTTCATTTCACTATTAATCGAAGCGAGGGCGCGCGTACTGAAGTTTTTGCTTTCGCTAATATTTGTGATTGTCCCAAGGAGATGAGGCAGCTGTTTAAATGGCTGTGCCATGCCGCCACCCTTGTAATCGATTAACAAAAAGGCGACCTCATGCGGATGAAAATGAACGGCCAAGCTGAGAATATACGTTTGTAAAAGCTCACTTTTCCCGGAACCAGTCGTCCCTGCTACAAGGCCATGAGGTCCGTGCGCTTTTTCATGAAGGTTCAGCTCAACCTTATCCTGCTTACCTTTTAAGCCGATCGGCACGGCGAGCGACTTTGAAGGCTGATTGCGGTGCCACTTCCGCTCAATCTCCAGGTCGGCGACTTCCTGCGCCCCATTCAGCTCCAAAAAGGAGACCATCTCCGGAATCGAATTGCTCATCCCCTTTTGATGATCAAGCGAGCGCAGCAGACGCGCATAGCTTTCATTGCCTTTCTCCGCATGCTCGTCAATAGCAAACGGTGTATGAACGGCCCGGTGGCGGTGAATGAGAATTTCACCTTCCTGGCTGTTAATGTAACTGATAAGGGTGTGAATCGAGTCGGTCAGGTTCTCTTTCGCGTCGGTCGCAAAGATCGTGGAAAGTCCGATACCGCGATCCTCTCCCTCTAAATATTCCATAATGAGATGGTCGGAAATGAGCTGCCGATTTTGAACAATAAAGACGAGATGTGGCGCAAAGGTTTTGTTCGCTTTCGTTTCGTCGATATCGCGTTCGCGCAGCATTTCATATATCGAGGACAATAACTGGTCTCTCGTTTTTTCGTCGTAGATAAAGCCTTTAGCAAAGGAGTGCGGCAGTTGAAAATGCGGCAGCCACTTCATCCATTCCCAGCTTCCATAAAGAGACTGATCGAAAATAGCGATAAAACGCACATCCCGGTAACTGTGAAAGAACGCCAGCTGGCCGACAATCTGCTGAAGTTGGCGCTGGACGATCGCATCCTTTCCAACCAGACCGATTGACCCGCTTGACAGATCAACCGGCAAAGCGACATTTTTTACATGCTGATAAGCGTTGATAATTTCCTGCGACCTTTCGAGCAAATGGTCGATTTCCCGATTGGCAAAGTCAAGACTTCCGACTGCTACCTGATAGCTCGACGGCACCTCCGCCCGGCCTACCCGGAACTGCAAAAAATCCTCACTATCAAGCGATCGTTCCCAGATTCTCGCGCTGATCGTCTTCGCCATCGCCTTCATTTCTTCAAAGCTCGGAAAATGATAGGCCATTACCATTTTCTGCTTTTCTGCCAGGCCTTGCAGCTCCTCCTGCTTTTGCTTCAAATAATTCGAATAAACCCGTTCCCGTTGCTCCTCACGCTCTTTTCTTTTTTTCTTTTCGCGAAAATACTGAATCGTGGATGTCATGATCGTCGTCGTAAACATCACAATTGAGATGAGGATGAATATTCCTCTTGGAATAAGGAGAACAACGACGGTCATAACGATCAGCATCATCGCCGGCGGCAAAATCAATAACCATAAGGCGCGTTGGTTATTATCGATTTCCTGGGACGGAAAGGAAAACGTCACCTTCTCTTCCGGCAGATCATAGATTAAGCGCGGCGTACGACGGTAAAGAGGGTACGCTTTCTGCATTTTGGAAACAGGCGGGCGTACGGCGGGAAGTTCTGTTTCAACTGCTTCTGCACATCTGATCATCAACAGGTCGTCCTCAACGATTGTAATCGTCATAAACGGAAAGAAAAGATGATCTCCATTTGCACAAGCAGTAGCTTCTCTCACCCGAAGGCCGTTCAAATACATGACACTTTGCTCTTCCGGCTTGAGTAACCACGTTTCATCCACTTTAACAAGCGTCAGAAAGCTGCCTTCTTCATTGGCAAAAAAGTGGCCCTCTTTTTGAATTGTCGCTCCTTGGACGTTACCGATCTTCACTTCATCTAGCTGTCCTATGTAGTAGGTATATTTCTTTTCAGCGGCGGTCCGGTAAAGCAGTCGTAATGTTTTCCCGTCCACGTTCAACGTCATCGGCTCATCTTGAGTCAGAGCACCAGCCTGCTGCTTCCCCTGATGGATCACATAGCGTTCACCATCCCGTTCAAGCGTTAGTTTACCGTCCGAAAAGGAAAGCGATTTGATCGTGATCGTATCGTCGTCGTCATTGCCGATTTGAATGACCGGATGACTTTGTTCAAGCTGGCAGGACTGATACATGTCGTCATAAAACAAAAATAATTGATTCATCTTCTCCACTCCTATGACGCATTCCCTGGCTCTTCCGCTTCTTCACTTTGCTGCTCACGCTCCTGGACATACTCCTCCAGCTCCCGCTCGATCAACTGGAGCTCTTCTTCTTTTTCCTGACCTGATAACGAGTCATCCGCTCGAATATCCTCCCTATATTTCAGCAGTCCAAACATGACGAGATCACGGTCTCCGAGCGACCTTCCGAGATCAACCGCCTCTTCGTTTTCCCCCCTGCCTACATAGATCCAGTAGTCAAAATAAGCAGGGTCGGATTGCAGCGTCAGCGTATTTTGAATGTTCGCTCTCTGCTCTCCCGTTAGTGCCTCATATTGAACATAGGCTGTCGCTAATTGATATTTCGTCACGTAAGGCATATCGTCAGGATCATAATAGCGTAATTGCTCAATGACATCGCTGTATCTCGCTGTGAGAAAATACTCGCCACTTTTGATATACGCCTGCTGCTCCGGTTGAATAAAGAAGAAAGAATAGACCGTATAGCATATCGTTGGCAATAAAAGGATAACGAGGCCCCACAAACTGTAGCGTTGAATCATCCATTTTGTTCGCGGAAGATGAATAAGATTTTGTTCTTTCTGTTCCAATTCATGAATCGATGCTCGCACGATTTCCTGAAGTTCTTCTGTGTTTTTGGCTGCGAAGAGCTGCCTCGTCATATCGGACAGCTTCAGCGTCTGATGAAAATGTATATATTCATGGAATGAGTAGCGATCATCGACCGCGGCCGCTATCGTCGCCTTCATCTCAAGAAACAGCTTCTCCTGATCCTTTGAATAAGGAGGTAAACTTTCTTTTACCCCGTAATGGAGAAAGCTCGGTTTGAAGCTGCTGTCGATGATGACATTTTCCGGACAAACAACGATAGTAAGCCGTTCGAACCGCCGGCTTTGAAGTTCTTTAATCAGCTGATCGGCAAAGAGCCAACGGCTATAAAGTGATTTTCGCTTCAGCTGTTGAAACGAATATGTCCCCTTTGGCGGAACAACGTTGACTTCCACCACGTCTTCTGACTCAGTGATTGTGCGCTGAAGCGGATCATTGAGCCCTTGAAGCATATTGATCTCCAACTTGTCGCTGAGCTTAACCTTCGCTTTCTGAAACTGAAAAACATAGCCTTCCTGCTTCTTCGTGATTATCGCTTCCGTTTGTCTTTCCAGGTATGAGTCCTTCTTTTCTTCCATTCTTTCAGGTGACCCCTTTGTCCAGTTAATGCTATAGAATTTCTAGCTTATCTCCGTTTGTAATTCCACTTTCCTCAAGTGTGACAAGTCCATGACACACCTTCTCTTTATTTGAAATGCGTACCCAGTAGCCTTCTCTCGGATTGGCTGCGATTCGTTCCACCTGCCACACAATTTCAATCACCTTTTTAATCGAATAATAGTTTGACAGTCTAAGGTCAAACTGCTTATTCGCATAATGGCGCAAATCGATTGTAACCTGAATATATATCGTCCTCACCTCTAAACAAAGAAAGAGCGCAAAAACAAGTGATGATTGTCAGCGCTCTTTGTGCTCGTTATGCTACTGATTTAACCGCGGATTTGGCTGGCAATTTGACGATCGGTATCTTCAAGAACTTGTGCAGAGTTTGCTAGCTGCATCGATACTTCGTTCAGCAGCACCGCCATGCGATCAAACGATGGGCGCAGCTCCTGATATTGTTGAGCGAAGGCTTGGCTTGATGCCCCCTCCCATACATCCTGCAAATGACTGCTCATGCTGTCCAGGCGACTAATTAGATCGTGGACATTGCCGCTTTCTGTATCATACTGCCTCGCAACCTCTCGCAGCTCTGATGGTGTTAAACGAATAATTTCAGACATATTCGATCAGCTCCTTGTTCATTTTCTCGCTCTTTATCGTAAGCGAGATATTTTTTGAAAACAATAACTTTTCTTTTTTTTACCAAAAACCATTCCTATTCCCTACAACTTTGGCGTCGTTTGTTTCGCCCCCGGTCTACAAACAAAGGAAAAAACAACCAGTAAAAAAGTAAGCGGCCCAGGCCTTAGTGCCCAAACCCATCTGACAAAAAAAGGAATCCTCAAGGTTAACATAACCTCTTGGATTCCTGTCTTTCACTCGCCTGCATGCCTGTTCTTCACCCAAATTGAGCTTGATGAAGGCGACTGTAAATTCCTTCTTTTTCGATTAACTCTTCATGTCTTCCTTGTTCGGCGATCCCCTTTTTCGTCACAACGATAATGCGATCAGCATTTTTGATTGTCGCCAAACGGTGGGCGATGACTAACGTTGTCCGCCCTTGAGCGAGCTCGGCCAGGGACTTTTGAATCGCCACCTCCGTCTCCGTATCAAGGGCGGAAGTTGCTTCATCAAGAATGAGAATCGGCGGGTTTTTCAGAAACATGCGCGCAATTGCCAGCCGCTGCTTCTGCCCGCCAGAAAGCTTGACGCCTCGTTCGCCGATAACGGTATCAAGTCCCTGCGGCTGACTGCGGATAAACTCATCAAGCTGTGCCCGGCGGGCTGCTTCAAGAATCTCTTCATCTGCTGCATCCAGCTTACCGTAGGCGATATTCTCTCTAATCGAACCGGAGAAGAGGAAAACATCCTGCTGTACAATCCCAATTTGGCTGCGTAACGAGGACAGCTTAATATCGCGAATGTCGACGCCATCGACTTCAATGCTGCCCTCCAGCAGCTCATAGAAGCGGGGCAGCAAGCTGCATAAAGTCGTCTTCCCCGCCCCAGAAGGGCCGACGAAAGCTACTGTTTCGCCTTTTCTGACAGTCAGATTAATATCGTTCAATACCCGCTCCAATCCTTCATAGCCAAAGGAAACATGGCGGTAGCGAATATCGCCTTGAAGCTCCATCTCAACAGCATCAGGCGCATCCTCTATATCCGGCTTCGTATCAAGGATTTCCGTGTAACGCTTAAAGCCGGCAATCCCTTTCGGATAACTTTCAATCACCGCGTTAATCTTTTGAATTGGTCCAAGAAGAATATTGGCCAATAGAATAAAAGCAACAAATTCACCATTCGTCAGCTCTCCGCGAATAACAAAAAACGTTCCGAACAACAGTGTGAAAAGAGTGATGATTCTCATAAACATATAATTGGCTGTAATGTTCTGCGCCATAATTTTGTATGATTGCAGTTTCGTATTTCGATATTCCTGATTGTTCTTCGCAAATTGACGCTGCTCGTGCTTTTCATTCGCGAACGCTTGAACTACCCGGATTCCGCCGATGCTGTCTTCTACCCTCGCATTAATATCAGCGACATCATGGAACATCTTTCGAAAGGTGCGCGTCATCTTTTTATTGAAATAAATCGCGCAATAGGTCAGAAGCGGAATGACAATGAATGAAATCAGCGCAAGCTTCCAGTTAATCGTCATCATCAGCACAAATGAGCCGATCAACGTCATCACCGCGACAAAGACATCCTCAGGCCCGTGGTGGGCGACCTCGCCAATCTCCTCCAGGTCCTTTGTCAGCCGGGAAATCGAATGGCCGGTTTTGTTATTATCATAGTAGCCAAAAGAGAGCTTCTGCATATGCTCAAACAGCTTGCGGCGCATATCGGTTTCAATGTTAATCCCGAGCATATGGCCCCAATAGGTGACCACATAATGCAAGCCGGTATTAATTAAATAAATGAGCAGTAAACCAAAGCAGGCCCATAAAATAATCGACCAGTCGCCACTTGGAAGCAGCCGGTCAATGACCTGATTCACCGCCAATGGAAAAGCCAGCTCCAGCAGCCCGACAAAAACAGCGCATGAAAAATCAAGAATGAACAAAAACTTGTAAGGCTTATAATAGGAAAAAAAACGTTTTAACAACGGTAACACTCCTTCAAACAGGCAAGCGGGCCAATACGGACGAAAGTAATTAGAAAGCGAGCCTATCCTTCATTTGCTATAGTGATAATGATAATCAATTATATGGCAGATCTAGCTGACTTTCAAGCAGTCTATCATATTATACAAGAAAGAGCGTGCCAAAAAGGAATATTTCCCCTCTCAGCACACTCCAAAACGGTAAGCAGCAGCTGCCTGTCATCGTGAGGAAAGCCGCTTTCTTCCTTTCTCACCATATACCGCAGGCAGGTCGCCTTCTATTTAGGTTTTGCGAGGTTTATCGAACATCGAAAGCCCGCCTCTCCCGTACCGGCACTAGGTCCGGTCGTGCGAAAGAAAAACGAGGCTAGAATCCATCTCTCTCCCGTGACATTTCGTTTCTCTCCTCAGCCGTCTCAACCGGACGGAGATTGTCCAAAATCTTTCTCGTTTCCGCCGTGCCAAGCTGATAAATTCTTTCATACACCTGACGCAGCTCCTTTTGCGTTTGATCCTTTTCAGCATCGGACGCTCTTTCATCAAATGGGCGGGCAAACACTTGCTGCGGCTCAAAGTCGTGATCGCCAACCTCGTCCAGCAGCGCATAAAGCTCATCTTTTTCCTGTTCCGTTGCCCTGATTTCATACTGAACCACATTTTCAGGTGTTTTCGTTTTACTAATGCTAAGAATCGGCATATCGACACTTACATAATACGTTTCCCGTGTCATGTCGCATCTCTCCTTTAGTAGCTAAGTCTTGCTATCCTTTACCCGGCTACTAGAAGATTCACACCTCAACTACTTTTTGAGCGCCATTCTTTTCATTTGAATGAATTGCTTCCCCAAAAATCCCAAATGGCAGAGTCTGTTTATTTTTATCTTTTTTCGTCAAAGGCTGCCCGTCCTATTGCGAACGATTTCAGTCACTGTTCGCCGATTTTTTGCGTATTGTCAGGGCGATATGTACTTTTCCTTAATTTTGTAGAAGAAAACTGGAAAATTGCAGGATCTTTAGGTATTTTGTCGATAATTTTTATCACGAAATGACTTTATTAATGAGAGGAAAACAGTTAACATTAAGACAAAGGGAATAAATAAGGAATTAGGAGAGGAAAAAATGCTAGATCACATTGATGATACGTTGATGCTCGAATCTTACTACAAAGCAGTCGAACTTAACCTCAGCCCAGATTTCATTGCCATCCTCAGAAAAGAATTAGAAAGAAGAGAAATCCAAATTGAAGCACCGGAAGAAATCTGTATTTAGCCGTTTAAGGGGGTAAGCATGGGAAAGTTATCATCACTTCCAATTATGAGCATTATTTTTTTTATTATGGCTCTCTTTTGGCTACTTGCATCTATCGCAGTCTACGGGGATTCACTTTTCTATCTGTTTACATTATTAGTTCCTGTTAATCTATATTTCGGTTTTAAGTTTTTACAACGGTAAAGGATGACGTAAAAGCGTTATCTTTTTTTCTCTTGCAGAGGGGTGGCCGAGAAAGCACCTTATCAGCACCCCTTATGTAACTCTATCGTTCTTCCATCGCCTTTAGACATTCATTCGACAGCCCTTTATTACTTTCCTGTAAAGTATGGCACATTTTTCAAGAAAATGCTTTCCAGTTTTTTGACGATTGGGCCGTCCTTTTCAGAATCGGCTTTTACTCGCTGCCATTCCGGGTCCGCCTGAAATTTTTCGAATTGTTGATTACGCGTTTCCATATCTGGAAATTCCATTACATAGAAAATCCGGTTATTTTCCGGTTCAATGTCTTCCCAAAATTGAGTTACACGCATCCCATGCTTTTCAAAGATTTCCAGTGTCGCTTGCGAAAAACGATCATGAATAGCTTGCATTTTGCCTTCGTGCATCGTATAAATTCTCAACTCATAAATCATTCGGTTCCCTCCAATAAGAGCGCTTTCATAAACACTATTTCTAATTATTATAACACATTTCCTGCTAAAATCTTCTTTCCGATAACATTTTTCTAGATATATTTGTAGAGCAGATTGCGAACCAAGATAGAACATACTAAACTGAAGGAGAGGGATATTTTTTTGTTGAGTGGAGGGAACAGGATGTTAAAACCAAAAATCCGCATAAAATTGGCAGAATTAGAAAAAAGACAAAATGAAGTGACTAAGACATTAGACATTAGTGCGCAGCGTTTTAGCAACTGGGTCAATGGAGCAGCCTATCCAAAGCTGGAAGAAGCCTTCAGGCTGGCGAAATATTTAGATTGTTCCATCGAAGATTTATGGGAATACGAGGAGAAATGTGATCAAACTGGAACGGACTACTTACAGAGTTCCTAGAGTACGAATGCAAAGCTGCTGAAAAAGTGAAACTCATCTCCAGCAGGGAGGGAAATCAATGAGCAGGAAATCCGTTCTTCCTGCTCACTTTTCGCGGCACAAAACCACCGTATCGCTAGGGAGTAAGCCGTTCCTGCCTCTTCCTGACTGACTCCACTCTCTCTTTCCAAAACCACTAATCCAATTTGCCAAGCCGGTCGAGAATCACGGCGAGCTGTTCTCGGGTCAATGGTTCTTTGGGGCCTTGCCCTGTATTCATGATTCCTTTGGCTAGCGCTTTATTCCATGAGGCTTCAGCCCATGAGCTTGGTGTTTGATTACTCACTTGAAGAACCCCCCTTTTAAATTCATTAAATGTCGGCAACAAGATCGCCGGACAATTTTTTCCTGTCCAATGCTGATGAGTTACGACCCGTTCAATTGGAATCGAAAGCTCCCTCATTAAGCGGGCGATCAGCCATTGAGCATGGCGCTGGGTTTGCTCAAAGTCTCCGTCACTATTGACACAAAGCTCGATTCCAAGCGATTGACGATTTCCTTCCGAACCAGCGTGCCATCCAAGTTCATGATTAGGTAAATGCTGAATAATATACTGGTCATCAACGGTGTAATGCCAGGAGACTTGACGGTTTTGCGCATCCTCCCCTTTGACATAGCGGGCATGAGTCAACGCGTCTGCTCCCCTTGAACGGTTCGCTGTTTCATGAATGGTGAGATGGGTTGGGATAATCCGGGTGCCTGGACGATTACGATTAGAAGCAGGAATGAGATCCTGCCTAATCTGCATCATCCATTCCCCTTGTCATGCCTTCACGGTTATTCCCTACCTCAAACAAACCTGTTGCTGCCAATGCCGCCAGACCGCCGGCCCACAGTCTTAAGCTTAATGAAAGATCCGTGAACGGATAGGACACCACCCCAACAAGTAAGCCAACGACAAAAGCGACTGCTGGAACATAATTCTTCGGAAAAGAGACGGAACGTTTGATCAATTCAACCAGCGCTAAAATTACTGGCGAAATGACGGTTGCAAACAATAAGACTGCTTCCATTTTCATCAGCTCCTTGCTACATAACATGTAAAAAGCTGATTTTTGAAACGGCGCTTATCCTTCTTTTCATAAGAAACAGGCTCGTCTTATCATGAGGAAGGGAACGAGGAAAATGTTTTGTCCGATCACTATGGCCAAATGGCAAAGGCTTTATTCGGCGAAAAGCCCGACTCAAAAGGGAAATCAAACCTTTTAAGTCGGGCTCCGGAGCTATTCCTCTTTTTATAGCCGTCCGAGTGCGGACAGGATTTTTTCCGGCTTCATCGGTAAGTCATAGATGCGGGCGCCAATCGCGTTGGAAATCGCATTGGCAATGGCCGGAGCTGTTGGGACGATTCCCTGCTCGCCGACGCCTTTCGCCTTAAACGGCCCCTTATTTTCCAAATCCTCAACAATGATGATCTCCATTTCCGGGATGTCTGAGCTGGATAAAATTTTATAATCCAAAAAGCTCGGATTACGGTTTCTTCCCTCTTGTTCAACGACACCCTCTGTCAAGGCGTAACCGACGCCTTGAATAATACCGCCTTCTAATTGACCCTCAACCGCTTTTGGATTGATCGCCTTACCGACATCATGAGCGGCGACAATGTTCAGGACCTTCACCTGTCCGGTTTCGACATCGACCTCCACCTCGGCAATCTGACAGCCGTAAACGAGATTCGGAAAGTTATGTGAGCCTTCTCCGCGTTTGAATTTCGGCGCCTCCGGATCAAAGAAGCGTCCTTTTCCGGAAACCGTCCTTCCTTCCGTATAGGCGGCGTATCTTGTCACCTCGGCGAAGTCAACCGCCTTCTCCCATTGATCGGCGGGGCCAATTTTTCCATCACGGCAGATGAGATCAGCCGGAGGAAGAGCGAACATCTTACCGGCAAGCTCCAATAATTCGTTTCTTGCCTGTTCAGCCGCTTCCTGGACGGCGATGCCGTTGACAAAGGTTGTCCGGCTGCCCCATGTCCCTAAATCAAACGGAATAATATCCGTATCATGATCGATGATGTGGATGGAGCGCGATGGTACTCCGAGCACTTCGCCGGCAATTTGCGCCATCGCCGTCTGCGGCCCCTGGCCGATTTCAACCGCCGGTGTAATAATCGTCACCTGGCCTTCCTCTGAAATCTTCACGAAGGCCTCCGTCGAGTTGAAGCCGTAACCGCGGCTGCCGCCTCCTGATTGCAGCATGCAGGCAAGACCGATTCCCCGCCGCTTCGTCGCATTCTCCGGCTGCTTTGCGTACAGCTCGCGCTTTTCCTGCCATCGCGCCTTTTCCATCGCCACCTCCAGCGTGTCCCTCATTGATTCCGTATCAATGATCTTCCCGCTGCTCGTTACTTCATCGCGTGAATGGGCATTCAGCAGTCTAAAGCGAGCGGGATCGATGCCTAAGCGATCAGCAATCAAATCCATTTGTGATTCAATCGCAAACGTGATTTGCGGATTGCCGAAGCCGCGAAACCCTGTACAATATTGATTGTTCGTATAGGCGATATAGCCGTCAAACTTCGTATTTGGCACTCGATAAAAGCAGGAATTCACGTTTTCACAATAGCTCATCGTATTTGGTCCCTTATCATTATAAGCCCCGTTATCGACCGTTGCCGTGCAATGACGGGCGATGATTTCCCCTTCTTTCGTAACCGCGGTTTTCAATGTAATCTGATACGGGTAGCGCGGCCGTGCCGTCATAAATTCCTCCTGCCGGGAATTCGAAATCCGTACAGGCTTTTTCGTCTTTTTCGCCAAAAATGCAGCAATCGGCTCCTTCATATCCATCACAAGCCGGTTGCCAAACCCGCCGCCTACCGGCATCCGAATCACTCTTACTTGCGAGATCGGCAAATTAAGCACCATCGCCAGTTCCTTCCTCAAAGTATGGGGAGTCTGTGTTTGCGAGCGAACCGTTAACCGGCCGGACTGATCGAATTCAGCGATACACGCTCTTGTTTCCAGGCAGCAATGCGCCTGCTTCGACGTCTCAAAATGATCCTCATAAATATAAGCGGCCTTGGCAAATGCCGCCTCCACATCCCCATATTCCGTATGCATCTCATGAGCAATATTGCTATCTGCTTCCTGATGAACACGAGCGCTCTCTTCCTTCAAGGCATCCTGATAGTGATACACCGCCGGCAGCATTTCATAGTCGACTTCGATCAATTCAAGCGCCTGTTCGGCAATTTCCGGTGTCTCGGCCGCAACAGCCGCCACTTCGTCGCCGATAAAGCGCACATACTCATCACAAAGCACGAGGTTGTCTGCCTGTTCCGGTCTGAAGCTGAACTTGACCTTTTCCGTATCAGCAGCCGTAATGACAGCGCGAACGCCTTTTAATGCTTCCGCCTTGCCCGTATCGATTTTGCGAATGCGCGCGTGACTGTGCGGACTTCGTAAAATCGCCCCATAGAGCATCCCCGGCAGCACCGTATCATCAATATAGCGCAAGTCACCGGTCACTTTCTGGTACCCGTCAATCTTCGGTTCGGACTTTCCGATCAGCCAATGCTTCTCCGCTTGTAATGGCTCGTTTTTCATGCTAACCCCTCTTTTCCTGTAGCACGGCTGCAGCTTCCTTGACGGCATCAATAATTTTTACATACCCCGTACAGCGGCATAAATTCCCTGCAGTTTCATGCTTGATTTCTTCTTCAGTCGGATTTGGATTACGGTCAAGTAATGCCTTTGTCGCCATGACAAATCCCGGTGTGCAATAGCCGCATTGCGTCCCCCAATGCTTGACGAATGCTTCCTGAATCGGATGCAATGCCCCTTCTGAGGTCAATCCTTCCACCGTCGTAATCTCACTGTTTTCACACTCGGCCGCCAAAACGAGGCAGGACTTGACGACCTCACCATCAACGAGCATCGAGCAGCTTCCGCAATCGCCGGTACCGCAGCTTTCTTTTCCACCGGTCAGCTGCAAATCCCTTCTTACATATTCAAGCAAGGTCCGGTTCGCTGGAGCAGCCAGCTCATAGATCTCTCCATTCACTTTCATTTTCTTCATTATGATCACTCTCTCATTAGTTTTCTTCTGATCGAAGCACGATGTCGTGTAACGCCCGGGCGACTAAAACGCGGACCATTTTTCTCCGATAAGTGGCACTAGCTCGCACGTCTGTAATCGGACTTGCCTCGTCGCTGGCCATCTTGGCCGCTTCCTCTATCACCGTCTTGTCTAAGCGCTTGCCGAGAAGGTGAGCTGACGCCAGCGGTGCCTGGAGCGTTGTCGGTCCAACCGCCCCCATCGCAATTCGCGCTCCAGTACATTGACCTGCTTCATCTAGCTCCACACTAGCCGCAGCGTTAATAATCGCAATATCGTCATACGTTCTCCCTAGCTTTTGAAAGCTCGAAAAGGCTCGTTCTCCCGGAAGTGGCAGCCTAATGGCGCGGACAAATTCATTCGGCTTAAGAATCGTCTTACTTGGACCGAGCCAAAATTCAGAAATCGGCACGATCTTTGAGTCCGCGGAAGACTGAATATGCACCTCCGAATGATAAATAAGCAGCGCCGTATTTGCATCTGCAGCTGGAGAAGCGTTGCACACATTTCCAACCAAGGTTCCGCGGTTGCGAATTTGGCGGTCAGCCAGCTCATAAATTGCCTGCCATAAAGCCGGATATAAGCTTTTCACGCCATCATGATCAAGCAGCTCACTTAACGTGGTGTTACAGCCGATCTCCAAATAAGAATCGGATGTTTCGATTTTTTTTAATTCAGGTATGCTCTTGACATTAATAATGTGCTGCTGGGACCAGCGCTTGAATTTCATTTGCAAAATTAAATCCGTCCCTCCCGCCAACAGCTTGCCATCCTCCCCATATTGGTCAAGACAGGCTAAAAGTGCATCGACGCTTGTCGGGTTATGATATTCAATCTCGTTGATAAACACGTGTGATCTCCTCCTGATTAGTAGCCATCCAGCTGTCGGGCGATGGCTTGTTCATACTGCGACTGTTCGTTTAAATTAAGCAAAATTTGAGGCTGTCCGACCTCAATAAGCTGACAGCCCGGATGATGGCGGATCACGGCACGAAGCCCCTCCGTTTCCTCAGTGATCGCCTCAAGCTTCTTGTACAGGGAGGCGGCAAAAAGAGGGGGGTGGCCTTTTCTCCCTTGATAGACCGGAATCGCAAGCTCAGCCCGCGAGCTTAACAACGTATTAATTGTGACTGCCCGCACAGGCTGATCAACACCGATGATGAGGACATTGTCGCTTGCCTTTGCCAAATGCTTCATCCCAAGCCGGATCGAGCTTGTTTTTCCTGCTTCATAATGTCGATTGATCCTGATTTTAATGGTCAGCTTCGTTGCGAAGTCTCTTGTCGCTTCCAGTATCAGCGGCTTTAGCAAATCGGCCTGAAAGCCAAGCACCACCACGACTTCATCAATCGTTGATTGAGCCAGCTCGTCCAGCTGCTTCTCCAGTAACGTGCGGCCGCCCCATGGAAGCAGCGCCTTCAGGCTTCCCATCCGCGAGGATTGTCCGGCAGCTAATAAAATAGCCGAATTCATTTTGCCTTACCGTCCGATCGCTTCGATAAAAATTTCCTGAATGCCGCCGCAAATCCCGCCATCCTCATAGAAAAGCCCTTTCGTTAAATCGACTTTGTGCCTCACCGGACTTCCGCTTTCGATCACTTCCAGCCCCTTCTCAATCACTTCACCTTCGCCACAGCCGCCACCAATCGTACCGGAAATGCTGCCATTGCGAAAAATCAGCATTTTCGCTCCGACCTTTCGTGGGGTCGAGCCTTTCGTCCGAATAACGGTCGCCAACGCCGCTCGCTCATTCGTATCCTGTAATGTCATAATCTGCTGAATAAAACCAAGCTCATTCATGTTGTTCCTCTTCCTCTCTGGCAATAAAGTAAGGAATTTTCTCACGTAGTGAAATACCTGATTTCTCATTTTTGACCTTCAGTACTTCTCCAATGATGCTGACGGCGATTTCTTCCGGAGTCTGAGCACCAATATCAAGCCCAATCGGCGCATAAATCCGATCAAAATCAGCGTTCGGATATTCCTGCTTCAACTGTGAAAAAACGCCTGATATCCTTCTTTTGCTGCCAATCATCCCGATATAGGCGACTTCCTTGTCAAACAGACTCGGCAGGATCATTACATCATGCTTATGTCCGCGCGTCACAAGCAGCACATACGTCGATTTGTCCGTTTTTGCCTCGGCAAAAAAGTCGAGAAAAGGCTGACAGATCACTTCATCAGCCGCCGGAAAATTCTCTTTCATCGCATACTCCGCCCGGTCATCAATCACGGTGACATCGAAGCCGACAAGCTTGGCAATCTCGACAATCGGCACCGCCACATGACCGGCACCGGCGATAATCAGACGAAGCGGGGGGAGAAAAACGTCAACATAGCATTCCATTCTCATCTCCCGCGTTTCAATCACATATGTTTTTGATTTTCGCTTTGCAAAGGCTTCATTGACACATTGTAAGACGGCTGTTTTCACTTCCGCTAAAAGAGGAAATTCACTTTCTGTTTGACCGTTCATCCAAACGAGCAGCTTCCTTCCGATCAGCTCACGATGCCTCTCTTCTGCTGATGCAATCTCGATAATGGTAACAAGAGACACGCCTTCCTTCCGTTCTATTGCTTCTGCCAGCTTACGATAAATGTCCATACGATCACCTTTTATGCTTGCTTTGTTGGGATTTCAGCAACCTTCATCAGCATATGATAGATGTCAGGTGCCTTGTTTTTAATCTTTTCAAATTCAGTTTGATTTCGCTGTAGCAGGTCGGCCCCATTTTCGATCGCTTTGTTGAAGATCGCTTTTTCATCAACGCCGACCGCTTTCCGTTCGCTGACCACCTTTTTGCCGTTTACGTAAACGGCGTCGATCGCCATATCGGCCCGTCCGTATACGAGCTGCCAAATTAAATCATTTAATGGAGCGAAGTTGCTCACCTCTTTATTTAATAGAACGAAGTCAGCTTTCTTACCCGCTTCGAGTGAACCGATTTCGTCAGACATTCCGACCGCTCTTGCACTGCCGATCGTTGCCATCTCAAGCACATCAACCGCCTTCACCCAACGCTTGTAGTCAGGAGTGAACGTATTGGAGAGAATCGCCGCCAGTTTCATTGATTCAAACATCGATTGATAGCCGCAGCAGTTCGCTCCATCCGTGCCGATGCCGATATGGACGCCGGCCTCCTTGAGTGGAATAAGGGGCAGCACTCCACTTCCGAGCAATAAATTACTCGTCGGATTGTGGACGATCGTCGATCCTCGCTTGGCGATCAGCTCAATATCGGTGTCACTGACCCAGACGCCGTGGGCAAAAGAGACCGATTCATTCAAAATGCCGAGCTTTTCAAGATGCTCCACCATTGAATGGCCGTAGCGCTCATAGCCTGTCACTTCCTGGGCCTTCGTTTCAAGCAGATGCGTATGCCACGGCAGCTCATATTTTTGCGCTAATTCCATCGAGGCGACGAGCAGTTCATCACTGCAGCGCTGCGGCCCCGAAGGTCCAACGGCAACCGTAATGCCCTTGTCCGGCTCGGATACGTTTTGAATGACGCTTTCGACCATCGCGATATTATCCTGCCAGCCTGAACCGACTGCCTTCGGTCCATGAGGCTCCTTCCCAAGCTCGATCTGAAGGGCTTCCGGCAAGCTGTCGGCATACGCCCGGTCGCCAAACATCGGCGTCAGAACAGCGCGGATTCCCGCCTTTTTATATTCAGCAGCAACTGTTTTCATCCCGTCAGTATCCTGTGCGAGATGATCGAGGAAGGTTGTCGTCCCGCTCTTGAGCATCTCTATACTGCCAAGAGCGGCATTGATCGCATAATCCTCTTTCGTCATATTTTTCCCTTCGGCCATAATATAGAGCATCCACAGCTCAAGCGGAATGTTTTCCGTCGTGCCCTTTACCAGGTTGGCGTAGGAATGGGTATGGGCGTTGATTAAACCTGGAATGATGATGTTGTTATCCCCATTGACGATTTCCACTCCATCCCTGTTACCTTGATACATTCCTGCGCCGATTTCTTTAATGCGGTCTTGTTCCACAAGCAGATAACCTTGTTTGATAACCTCACGTGAGTCATTCATCGTGACAATCATCGCATGTTCAATTAATGTTTTCATGTTATACTCTCCCCCAGTTGTCTTTTTCGTTTTTTCTTTGAAGTCCGGTTTACATGTTCACGAACAGTTCAGGCAGCCATAGGAATAACCCTGGAAAATAGGTGACGAGTAACAGTACGATGCACATGACGCCGATCATCGGTAAAATCGGCCGAATCGTTCTCGTAATCGAGACATTGCCAATCGAGCAGGCTGTAAACAAGGTGAATCCTAATGGCGGTGTAGCCATTCCCAATGAAAGATTGGTCGCAACGATCAAGCCAAGATGAAGACCTGAAATATCAAGAGCTGAAGCGACGGTTAACAGCGTCGGCACGGTAATAATTAACGCCGATGTTGTATCCATAAAACAGCCAATCAGCAATAAAAATAAATTGATAATCAACAGGAGTAAAAATTTGTTTTCTGTTATTGAGTATAAAAATTGCAAAATTTGCTGCGGCGCCTGCTCCGCTCCGAGCACCCAGGCGAAGGCCGCGGCATTGGCCGTCAGAATCATAATGACAGCCGAGGTCGAGACAGTCTGCTTGAAAATCTCAGGCAAATGGCGCAATGAAATCGTACGGTAAATGAGCAGTGACACGACCAACGCATACACAACACTAACAACTGCCGCCTCAGTCGGAGTGAAAATTCCGCCAAGAATTCCGCCAATGATGATCACCGGCATGAGCAAAGCCCAAATCGCATTCTTAAACGCCTTGAAGAGCTCACCCGATGTCACCTTGCGCTTATCCGGTTCAATTCCAACCTTTTTTGCCCGAAAGTAAGCGATCGTCATTAGCGCGACCCCGATTAGCACCCCAGGCAATATCCCGGCGATAAACAGCGCCGAAATCGACGTACTGGCCATCGCCCCGAAGATGACGAGGGTGATGCTCGGAGGAATCATCGGTCCCATCGTTCCCGCCGCCGCAATATAGGCGACTGACCACTCCTTGCCGTAGCCTTTCTTTTCCAATGTCGGCAACATCGCTCCGCCGATCGCCGCCGTCGTTGCCGGACCTGAGCCTGACAGTGAGGCGAAGAACATCGAGGCAAGGGCGGTTGACATCGCGAAGCCGCCAAGCAGACGGTCAAGCAAAAGCGAGCTTAATTTAATTAAGCGGTCGGAAATCCCGCCCTTTTGCATGATCACCCCCGACAGAATAAAAAAAGGAATCGCCAGAAAGACGAATTTATCAATTCCAGTAAACATTTGCTGAGCGACTAAAATAAGCGGATACTTCGGATTTAACGCCAGATACAATGTCACGGATGCCGTCAAGGCAAAAGCAACCGGCATATTAATGATGAGGCAAATGCCGAGAAAGATAAGTAGCCATTCAATTCCCATCAGGGCTCATCCCTTTCCGCGGAGCTTTATAGAAAAGGTTCCATAAAACTTCTATAATACTCAGCACCATCCCGACCGGAATCGCTAAATACGGATAAATCATCGGTACTCGCAAAACGGGTGACAGCTGGCTTTTGACAACCTGACTGGCAGTAAATCCCTGGTATCCAATGACAGCAAGTGTCACGATTAAGAAAATACTCGCTATTAGCAAAAGAAGCTGACTGCCTTTTTTCGGCAATAAACCGACAAAATAGTCAACTCCTAAATGAGCCCCTACACGAAAGGCAATCGCCACGCCGAGAAAGGTAACCCAAACAAACAAATATCTTGATAGCTCCTCTGTCCAAGCAGGAGGATTGGAAAAAATGAATCTTGTAATGACTTGGTGAAATGAAACGTAGGTAAGAACAATAAGCAATAGGATAGCAATGCTATCTATGACTCGATCATAGACGCTTTTTATACGGACGATCATATGCCACCTCTTTTTCGGAGGATCACGGAAAGGCAGTTGCAAAAGCCCTTAATCAAGAAGAAACAGGCAGCAGCAGTTCTTCCTGTGTAACAGACTTCCCCTGCTGCTTTGAAGCTCTTTTCCCCTGTCCCTTTTCCAGGATCTCCTATTCTAATGTGTTTCCTGTCGCCTCTAAAATATCAGCCAGCAATGCGTCGCCATTTGGAACGGATTCAGCAATCTTGACCCATGAAGCTTTTGCTCCTTCAATAAATGGTGTCAAGTCGTCAACCTGAACAATTTCAACGCCGCTTTCTTCCAACGACTGATAAATATCGGCTTTGACCTCAGCAATCACGCCATTATGATATTCAGCTGCTTCAGCAGCGGCTTCTGCCACAATTTCCTGCAGGTCAGCAGGCAGCTGATTATAAAAATCCTCGCTAATTAAATACATCATCGTTAAGTACACATGCTGGGTTTCAGAATATACCTTGGACACTTCAAAATGCTGACTGCTATAAAATGCTTCCGGCACATTTTCAGCGGCATCGACTACACCCTGCTGCAGCCCTGTATACAGTTCTGAATAAGCCATTGGTGTCGGAGCTGCTCCTAATTCCTGAAATAATTCTAAGTGAGCCGGTGTTTCAAGTGTACGGATCTTTAACCCTTGCAGATCCTCAACTGTTTGAATCGGCTTGCTGGCATAAATATTTCTAAATCCGGCGTCAATTGTTGCCAAACGACGAATCCCGACATCAAGCATTTTTTCATTAAGCTGCTCACCAATTGGACCTGTTAACACCTCTTGAGCGATCTCGCTGCTATCAAATAAGTATCCTAAATCAAGCAAGGCGAATTCCGGAACAAAACCAGCCATTGGCCCAGATGAAATAATCCCCATTTCAACCGTGCCCATTTGCATCCCTTCAAGCATGTCACGCTCATTTCCTAATGTTGAATTGGCATGAACATCGACAATGATCCTTCCGTCAGAGCGTTCTTCCACAAGTTCCTTAAAATGATTTGCCCCATCCTGATAATGATAATTTTCATCCAGCACATGACCAATTTTAATCGTGAACGTTTCCTCCGAGCTTGCCCCTTCTGAACTTGTTTCTCCTGCAGCACCGCCACTTTCGACTCCCGTATCGGTAGAACCTGACCCACACGCAGTCAAAGCAAAAAGTACCATCATCGTTAAAAGTACAACTAATTTTTTCATGTAAAATCCCCTCCATCACGTGTTTGTTGTTTAAGAGGTTCTTTCTACATTCTCCCGAATCTCAATTCTCTTTATCTATGATTGATAATTGCGATAATTAAAAATCCTCTGCTTTGATAATTCAATCTGCTCCTGAATACTTTTAACGGCGAGCTCCTTGTTCCGCTCTTCCAGTGCTTGAATCAGCACTCTGTGTTCTTGATGATGGAGTTCCATCTCGTCTTCTGTAAAATTATGAAACAAGGCCCGCTGCATCAATTCCAGTACTTGTCTGACAGAATTCGTTAACAAGCTGTTTCCACTTGTTTGAGCGACCTTCGTATGAAATTCAAGGTTTACTTTACGAAAGTTCAAACGGAAATCATCCGCAAAATAGACCTTGTCTTCCTTTGTCAACTCACGCAGCTCTTCAATCTGAACCGCCGAAACATTTTGCACGGCCAACTCAACAGCGGCTGTTTCCAGAATTAATCTCATTTGAAACTGCTCAACAAGATCCTGAATCGTCGGATTCGAAACGAGATATCCTTTATACGGGATGACTTCTACAAGATTCTCATTCCGTAGCCGGTTCAATGCTTCCCGCGCCGGTGTTTTACTAACGCCAAAGTAATCTGCCAGCTTATTTTCATTCAATAATGTCCCGGGTAAATATCCCGGATACCCATATAAAATCGCATTGCGTATTTCATTGTAAATATGCTCCGAGCGGGGCTTCTTGCCAATTTCGCTTTCCATTTTCATACGATTCATCCCTCCTTTGCTTTTCTTTCTATTCGCCTCCTTAAATAGCCACCTGAAACATTGCGATACTTTATCAAAAAGCTACCAATATATCAGTAATATAATCATAATATACTAGTGTTTCGAGATTTAAGTTGCTCCGTGTCACATTATCTGCCACGGTTTTTAATGATGACATGTTATTCGCGCTTGGCGTTACCTTAAATCAGCAGTTTCGTCCCCTCCCCTCTCACTCAAATCGGTAGCTTTTCAACGCCATCGCCTTCTTCTACACCGATGACTTTTTTCGTAAATGATTGTAGGCGAGCTGCGCATAAATACCAGCACTGTTCCACAGCTCTTCCACCCCTAATATTTCGTTGTCGGTATGCCAATACTCCATCTTCCCCGGGCCGAACATGACGCTCGGAATGTCCCATTTATTTAAATAACCGGCATCAATCGCACTGTTCGAGTAAAAAGCTGTCGCTTCCTCATTGGTCACAGCTTTAATTGCTGCGCTTAACTGCTTGTAAACAATCGAATCGTCATTGACCTCAGACGGGAATGTGACAGGCCCTTGGACGACATCAACTTTGTAAGGTTCATGCCCGGCAATTGTCTGTTCTACTTCTCCCACAATTGCCGCAACATCATCTCCCGGCAGTAAACGGCGGTCGAACACGAGCCGACATTCATTTTGAATCGTATGAGTCGCGTCAGGAAAACTTTTGATCGATGTCGATGTTAACGTCGCTTTGCCAAGCTTCGGGTGCTCCCCTTTAATCGGCATCTCCCTTAGCTTGCCGACGACCTCCATCGCACCTTCAATCGCGTTCACCCCAAGCGATGGCGTGCTGCTGTGGCATGACTTCCCGTACACATTCACCAGAATATCGACCCGCCCTTTATTCCCCTGGCAAATCTCGCTGTTCGTTCCAATTCCGACGACGCCAAGATCCGCCTTTAAATCGATTTCCTTCCGAATGCTGTCAATCGCGTCATGACGACCCGTTTCTCCGGCCAGACTGACCGCGAAAATCAGCTCGCCGTCCAGCTCCTCAAGATTTTTGTTTACGTACTCGGCTGCTGCAATCATTGCCGCCAATGCGCCCTTTTGCTCGGAAACGCCTCTGCCGCGCAAATATTCCTGACCACCCTCGATCACAACTTGTCCGGCAAACGGCTCGTTCATCGAGGAAGCCGGATGCGTCATCGCATAGCCTAAAAACAGGACCTTCTTGGCTGAATCCGGCCTGCCAATCCGGCAGATCAAATTTCCCATTTGATCCAGCTTGACGTTTGTCAGGCCCCTCTCTTTTAGTTCAGGTAGTAAACAGTCGCGGATAAACCCCTTTATTTCAGGATCATATTCCATTTTCTCCGTCTGCTGACTCGGTCGTTTTACGAGCTTGCGCGCCAGTTCCTTCAATGCTTCCACGTCGATTTGTTGCTTGATGTTCGTCATCTTTCTTCCTCCAGTCACCAGCCGGTTATTTTCGTTTTTTTGAGCCAAAGGCGAGATCCTTTATTGGGAACTTCGAGCCATTTTTCAGTTCGAGATCACCCGTTGCCAGCTCCATACACGATTTGACGATTTTTCCGTTTACGTTGACCATACAGACGGAACAAATCCCTCTCCGGCACGAAGCTTCATAAGCCAAAGAAGAGTCACATGTCGTACTGATTTCATCGAGTACATTTAATATGCTCATCCCTGTTTTTAATTCAACTTGAAACGTTTCATTGTAGGTTTCCGCCTCAGGTGCCGGTTGCCTTTGGACGGACACTGTAATTTCTTTCACGTTGGATCACTCCCTTAGTTAGGTTGAATGCTTGTCACAACAAGAGGTACGTCCTTAATCTTCATTTCACCATTGATGTTTTGCACGATAATGTTTTTTAGCTGATCCTCTCTGCTTTCCGGAATATCCTTCAAATAATGGGCTCCACGGCTTTCCTTACGTTCAAGCGCGCTTAGCGCAATCGCTTCAAGCAGGGATACGACATTTTCCAGCTGCATGCATTCAAGCAGCTCGCGATTATAATGAAGCGTTTTATCCTTCGTCACTAATTGAGGCAGCTTTTCCTCTCGGATCGTCCGCAGTTCTTTAATGACGCTTTGTAAGTTTTCTGTCGTACGTACAACGCCGATGTTGTTCCATGAGAGCTTGGCCAATTCCTGCCGGAGTTCATAAGGACTCATCCCGTCCTGGCGTTTCAAATAAGCTTGCTGCTTTTCATGAAGGGCGTCCAATTGGGCCGTCTCGATTTCCAGTAATTCGTGCTCTTTCGCATAAGCAGCCGCTGCCGCCCCGGAAACGCCGCCCTGCACCAACGTTTCAGTTAAGGCATTCCCCGAAATCCGGTTCGCTCCGTTAAATCCGCCCGTCGCTTCGCCTGCTCCATACAAGCCGGGCACTGAGGTTTCACCGTCGACATTAATGCGGATACCTCCCATGAAGAAATGACAGCCGACACCGATCTCAACCGCATTGTCGCGGAGCAGCTCCTCCATCAAATCGTTAAAGTTCAGCTTTTCATACGTCCAGTCGCTCGTTACGAACGGGTACCAGTCCGCAAATCTGCGTATCAGATTTTTCGGCAGGTGAGCGGTTGAATAATAGACGCCTCCGTCCGGCGTTCCCCGCCCTTCGACGACCTCATTCATAATCGCAATTGATAATTTGTCGCGCGTGCTTTTCTCCATCCTTTCAGGGTCCCAATCCTTCATAAAGCGGATGCCCGATTTGTTTAACAGCCATCCTTCGAGGCCGTGCTTGCTGCCGAACGAGATTTCATAAATAAACTGATTTCCACGCCAGGCAGGAGGGTTGATCAAGACACCCGGCATAAACTGCGGCATCTCCATATCAATCAGTTCAGCGCCAGCCCGCCAGGCCATCATGTAGCCATCTCCTGTCAGCTCGTCCGGAGCGGTGCGAATCGGAAAAGCTGCCATTCCCCCGCCTGTCGCCAGGACGACCGCTTTCGCCCGAATGGTGATAAACATTCCATTCGCAAGATCATAGCCGTAGATGCCACAGGCTTTGCCGTCCTTTTTCAAAATCTCAAGCACCATAATTTGCTCCATGATCGTGACCCTGTCATGCTTTCGCATCTTCTGTGCCAATTTCCTCGTCAGCTTCAAGCCGTTAACGATCACACCGCGCGGATACTCATGGCCCGGCGTATGAATCAGGCTCTCCGCTTTCAGCCCATCATCCATCAACCCTTTAAGCACGGTTGGAATCTTCCTGACAATCGACTCGACAAGCTTTTGGTTATTCAAATACTTTCCGCCGATCACCGTATCTGTAAAAAACTGCTCCTCCGAATCTCCACTATCTCCCGGAAGTCCAAGCTCCTTTGCCGTCTTGCTGTCGACATTAATATCAGCACTGGCCGTTAATGTCGCCCCGCTCATATTGACCTTGCCCTTTGTCACAACGGTTACATAAGCACCGGCCTCCGCAGCAGCAATCGCCGCCTGCGCCCCTGATGCCTCACTCCCCACTACTAATACATCTGTTGAATACATCCTCTCACCTCAATTGAAAGTCGTTTTTATGTTACCTGTTCAGCTTTATTCATTTTTCAATGCGTCACCATTAAATGGACTGCTGTCAATTTTGATTGATTCAGTCGGACAGCCTTCCAATGCATCATGCATGTCCTCTTCTACTTCCTCAGGAACAACGGCCGTCCCCTGATTTTCATCGAGCATGACAAAGGCGATCCCTTCATCATCGTAATCATAAATATCCGGAGCAGAGGCCCCACAGGCTCCGCACGCAATACACGTCTCTTGATCAACAATCGTATAGTAGGCCATTCTCACTTCTCCTTCACGCTTTAGTTAAAAATAGATGTGCTATGCAGCGGTTGAACCTTCGCCTTCGGGTCGAGAAATGCCTTTGCGTTGTTCACCGCAGTCGGCGCTTCTCCAAAGCCTGTCGCTATCAACTTGACCTTGCCTGGAAATGTGCAAATATCACCTGCGGCATAGACTCCGGCGAGATTCGTTTCCATCTTTGAATTCACGACAATTGAATTTTTTTCAATCTCCAGGCCCCAGTTTTTTAATGCTCCGAGCGACGAAACAAAACCGAAGTTCACAATCACTTCATCGACTTCCAGCTCTTCTATTTGCTCTTCCTTAACATGCTTGATCTTCACCTTGTCAATTCGCTCTCCACCTCCGACCAATTCCAGAGGGACAAAAGGAGTCTTTACCTCGACCTTGGAGGCTTTAAGCTGCTCAACACTATGCTCATGCGCGCGAAATTTATCGCGGCGATGAATTAATGTCACTTTCTCGGCAATCGGCTCCAGCATCAGCGCCCAATCGAGAGCCGAATCACCCCCGCCAAAAATAGTGACACGCTTGCTGCGAAATGCTTCGATATCGTTAATAAAATAATGGAGGTTCTGTTGATCAAATCGCTCAGCCTCTTCAAGCTCAAGCTTCCGAGGCTGAAAAGCTCCATTCCCGGCGGTAATAATGAGCGCCTTTGTAAAATGCTCCCCTTTAGATGTCACAAGCTTCCAAGTATCATCCGCAAGATGTTCCAGCTTCTCAGCTGTTTCCTCCAGACAAACCGTTGGCGTAAATTGATTCATTTGTTCTGTTAAAGAATGAACGAGATCCTGAGCCTTTACCTTCGGAAAACCAGCGACATCGTAAATATATTTCTCGGGGTATAAAGCAGCCAGCTGGCCGCCAAGCTGCGGCAGACTTTCAACAATCTTCACCCTCGCCCCCCTCATCCCGGCATAAAACGCGGTAAATAACCCTGTCGGTCCACCTCCAATGATCGTAATATCGAATGGTTGCTGCCTGTCCATGATCCAACCTCCTGCTATCACTAGATTCAAGTGGAATATCACTGATATATTATTAATATATTTCTTAATGTCTGTTTTTTCTGTCTTTTCGTGAAGTTATCTCACAGTGTTTTTCAGCGATCAGTTAGAGAAGTGAACAACAGAAAGAGGTGTGCAAAAAGGATTATTCTCCTTTTCGCACACCTCTGAAAAAGCAAGCGAGAGCCGGTTAATGAACCGCTTTTGCTGCCTGCGCAAGTTGAACGATTTGCTCCAGTGCATGCTTGATAATTGGCAAATCATGCCCAAAAGAAATCACTTGTGCTCCCCTTTCCTTCCAGTCTGTGATTTTTGTCTGAAAGTCTGTCGCTGTCGGGTCAAGTTGCGGAGAGATCACCTTACCTTTTTTTCTTGCGATTTGAAAAATTTCTTCTTCTACTCTCAGGACATCTGGATGATTCCTTTGACCAGGGACCCCTAACGCATTGGCAAGGTCGCCTCTTCCGCTTAACACCATATCAATTCCGTCAACATCGAGAATATCCTCAAGCTGGTCAATCGCTTTTACATTTTCTATTTGAATACCGACCATCACTTCTTCATTTGTCCATTTTTTAAAACTGGCACCATCGACCGCTCCATAGCCTGATTTTCTAGGCGCCGAAAACATTCCTCTTTCCCCAACGGGCGAAAATTTGGCTGCATTGACGATCATTCTGGCATCACCTGCCGTTTCAATATCAGGTACAATAATTCCTAATGCGCCTAACTCCAACACACTCGATATTTTTTGCTCATCGAGATTAAGTCGGACGAAGGGAGCCATGTTATAATTTTCAGCTGCTCTGATCATATTCTCAATCATCGGCAGATCAACAGCAGAGTGTGCCCAGTCGATTCTCACCCATTCCATCCCTGCTACCCCGGCCAACTCAACAATAGTAGGAGACGGTGTAGCTACATAAAAACCAAACGACACGTCTCCGCGCTTGATCGTTTCCTTTACCCGGTTTTTTTCCAGCCTGTTCTTCATTAAAATCCCCCCTTATCATTCAGCAGCTTGATAGTCTGGTAGTTCGACCCCGTACTCTTGACAGAGCTCTTTCATATCACACACAAAAGGCTCCAACACTTTAACGGTTCCTTCTTGCTGATTAAGCTTTTTTGTCCACTCAATCTCACCCGGCAAAAGAACTTCGCGACGTTCATCGAGCTTCGGTGCCGCTTTTATTTTCTCGACTAATATTTGTATTCTTTCTTTGAATTCATCTATCGGCATAAATGATTGAATATTGAGAGCAATAAACAGATGCCCACACTTTCGTTTTCCATTCGTTTCAAAACTTAACACTTCATCTGCAAAATTCGATCCGGTCAAAATTCCAGTTAGAATATCGACCATTAAGGCGATACCATACCCTTTATAATCACCAATCGGCAAAATAATTCCACTCTCCAATGCTTCATTTGGATCGGTTGTCGGCTTCCCATCCTTTGTTAAACTCCACCCTAATGGAATAGGTTCTCCTTTTGCAGCTGCCAGACGTATTTTCCCTCTAGCAACAATGCTGTTCGCTATATCCAAACTGATCGGATAATCAAGGTGAGAGGGACAGGCAATCGCCCACGGGTTATTTCCCAGCAGCGGCTTTGAACTTCCTGTTGGAGCATTTCCCGGGGAAGCATTTGTAAAGGAAAGACCAATTAAATCCTCCTTTGCCGCCATCTCTGAATAATAGGCCGCTGTCCCGAAATGATTGCTGTTCCGGACGCCAACCACCCCAACGCCCCGCTCCTGACTGATTCTTATCGCTTCATGCATTGCTTTTTCCGCCGCCACAGCTCCCAAACCGTTATCTGCATCGATGATTTTAATATTCGGTTCATCCTTTACCAGTATAAAATTAGGCTGCGGATTGATATTTCCTTGTTTGATATGCCTGATATAAACAGGCGCGATTCGATGAAAGCCATGCGTATAAATGCCTTTTTGATCGGCATCAAGTAAGTTGTTCAGTAATGATTCCGCATGCTGTTCAGAGACACCGAATTGCAAAAAAAGGTCCCGTCCCATCCTCATATACTCATTTGTCTTGATTACATAAGACTTCCCCATGAAAAGATATTCCCCCTTTCCAAGCTTACCGATCACTTTGTTAGTTGTATTTCTTTTCAGATACGAGAACGCCGCTTTGATCGGCATAAACATAATGGCCCGGCACCCAATCAATCTGGCCAAATGTCAACGTCAGATCTCTTTCTCCTTCACGCTTTCCCTCTGTCGCAAAGCGACTTGCCTTCGGATGGGTACCGAGTGCCAGGATCCCCATGTCCAGCTTTTCCAATCCTTCAATATCCCTCACATACCCATTTATAATAATGCCGGCGATTCCCCGACCGGCGGCGATACCTGCTTTCCGGTCTCCCATCCAGGCACAAGGCTTTGAAAAAATCCCATCCATAACAATAACCGAGCCTGGTTCAGCTGTTTCGATCGCCTCCATAAACTTTCTATTGTTGTTGTCAAAGATCTTTACCGTTGTTATCGGGCCTGAAAATGCCTTCCTCCCGCCATAAGACTGCCATCTTGTTTCCGAAATACTTACCTCATCAAGATATTGATCACATAAATCAGGTGTACTAACTTGCATGAAGTTCATCCCCCTTTATTATTCTTAATTTTCCAACTCTTTATTTTGAATTATATAAGGAGTAAAAATAATAGTGGTAATACCGATTCATTATCTACTGGTATAACTTTTTCTTATAGAACCGCTACATTTCTTCCGATTGAAAGTAAAGAAATGAGCTAAAGAGTGGGATCTACTCTTTAGCTCATTTCCTGTTTCGGCAAACTATATTTCTCCATTAAGCGAGAAAACTCTCTAACGGTAGCGAGGACTAGCTCCTTTTCATTATAAATTAACCATGTGTTGCGCATAAGCGGTCTGCCATTATTGTAGAAGAGGTTTTCAATGTGAAGATCCATATCCTGACTAAGGCAGTAACTTGGAACAATCGCATAGCCCAGTCCCTGAGACACCATCTCAATCGCAATTTGGCTATTGCCGACCTCCATGCTGATCAGCGGAGGAGACGAAAAGTTTTCCTGCCACCAGCTGTCAAGAGAATGCTGCAAAAGCGGGTCCGTCGTGAAACTTACTCGCGGTATTGACGGCAGCTCACGTATGTTAACTTTTGTTTTCGAAACGATGCAGATGCTCTCTTCTTTGAGCTGCATCGTCTTCCCACTCCAATTAAAGTCCCCGCGCACAATCGCAACCTGTACCTGTTCTGACTGCAGCAGCTTTAACACTTCTGAACTGTAACCTGGTATCACCTCAGTCTGAACTCTGGGAAATAATTCGTTAAATTCACGTAAAATACCGGGAAGATCTTTATAAGCATAATTAATCGAAACACCAATTCTCAGATTTCCCTGTACTTTATTGTTTTTGAAGTTTTGCAAATGATCCTTCGTTTCCTGAAGACTATTCAGCATTTGCTTCGCATACTCAACGAGGTATTCCCCTTCTGATGTAAAAGTCACTCCCTTTTTACTTCTATACACAATATTGACTTGAAACTCGTTCTCCATTTGTTGAATTCTTTTCGTTATCGCCGGTTGCGACACAAACAGCTGCTCCGACGCTTTCGTTATGCTCCGCTCCTCATAAAGCGCTTTTAACACTTGCCAATCTTTTTCATCCATTCATTCATGCCTCCTTTTGCGGATCACGATATGATGTTTGGTCATAATTTTTTTTTATGACAGCCTATTACGAATAGATATTAACTCTATTATAACGTTTTGTTTTAAAGTAGGGATAGAATAAAGAGTCTTATTTATTGATACTTCGAAATTATCAGGTAAATACAACAAAGGAGGCTGTTAAATGATACTTGGAGAGGCAATCATTCAAAAGCTGAAAGCCTCAGGCATTCAGACCATTTTTGGAGTACCCGGCGGCGGTACATCCAGCGATTTATTATGTACGATGGATGAGCATGGAGTTGAGTTTATCTTAACTCAACACGAAACAACAGCCGCTATTATGGCCAGCGTAGTCGGAGAAATGACTCAAATTCCTGGAGTATGTATTGGCGATCTTGGTCCTGGTGCTCTGTCATTCAGCCCCGGATTGGCATACGCCCAACTTGACCGCGCTCCCTTACTCCTGCTAACAGACCGCTATGGAAACGAAAATGTGAGCTACGCCCTGCGGCAAAATGTATCGCATCATGACAGCTTTTCTCCAATTACAAAACTTTCTTCCACACTTTCCACAACAAACTGGAATTCGATGCTAAACCGGGGATTAAAAGTGGCCTTATCACCACATTACGGTCCAGTTCACTTTGATATTCCAAATGACATTGTGAAGCAGGAAGTTGATAGTCAAATTCAACCGTTTGATGCTCAAATACCGCAGGCTTTCCCGGATGAAAAAAGTGTGCAGCAAGCCGTTGAGGCCATCCAGCAAGCAAAAAAACCCATCATCATCGCCGGCCTCGGAATTAACTTCGGAACAGGAAGGCAGTTTTCCTTATTAGAAGCTTTTGTATCTCAACATCATATTCCAATCTTTAAAACAGCAAAAGCAAAAGGCGCTGTCTCTGACGATCACCCTCTGTCACTTGGACTGTTTATGGGAGGAAAGCTGGAAGCCCCCATTATGGAGAACTGTGATTTAATTATCGCCGTCGGACTTGATCCGGTTGAATTGCTTCCGAAGAAATGGACGTATCCGCAACGGATTGTCTCGATCAGCACCACAGCTAATCTCGAGGAAGTGTATCATGCCGATATTGAAGTGTCGGGAAATCTCGAAAATGGACTAAGGAGCATTCACGAAAAGCTGGCCGATAGCAACAGTCAATGGCAACAGGAAAGCATCGACTCATACAGACAACGCGTCATTGATACGTTGACAGTTCCTACTGAGGGGCTTACGGCTAATCAAGTAGTTGAAGTGGCTCAGCAAGTATTGCCTTCAGACACCCTTATGACTACCGATGTCGGGGCAAGTAAATTAATTGTTACCCAGCTTTGGAAATCCGTTCATCCACGAAGCTTTTTTATTTCGAACGGACTGGCAACGATGGGCTTTTCTTTCCCTGCGGCGATGGCGTTACAGCACCTGTATCCTGAAAAAACCGTCGCTTCGCTAACCGGAGATGGCGGCTTTATGATGAAGCTGCCGGAAATCGCCACTGCCGTTCAAAACAAATGGCCAGTCATCATGATTGTTTTTTCTGATCAGCGTCTAAGTCTGATGGATGTGAAACAAAAGAGCAAAGGATACAAAAAAAGCGTCGGAAATCGATTTACTGCCCCTAACTATGTCGCTCTCGCTGAAAGCTTCGGAGCGAACGGCTGGTCAGCTGATAATGAAGACGATTTGAAAAAAGCAATTCAGGCAGCGGTAAAGTCCGATAACAGAATGCCTTCCATTATCGAAGCGAAAATCGACCCTTCCACTTACCATAAGCAATTTCAAGCCATTCGCGATTTATAATTTTTTAAATAGAACAGGAGGAAAACATGATGTCTGTTAAATATGATGTAGTCGTAGCCGGTGCAGGAAACGCCGCATTATGTGCGGCCATTTCCGCGAGAGAAACTGGATTGTCTGTTCTCGTGCTGGAAAAAGCGCCAAAGCACAAGCGAGGAGGAAACTCCTACTTTACCGACGGAGCAATCCGCTTCGCTTATAACGGAATTGATGATATTAGAAAAATCATTCCTGAGATGACTGACGAAGAGGCAGCCAAAATCAACATGCCTTCTTATCACGTAGACGACTATTACAACGATCTGATGAGAGTAAATAACAACAAAAGTGATCCTTCCTTAGCGAGACAACTCGTTTCGAGGTCATTTGAAACGATTACATGGATGCACAGCCATGGCATTTCTTTTGAATTAAATTACAAAAACCAATCGTTTGAAAGAGATGGAAAATTTCATTTTTGGGGTGGGCTTCCGGTAAAAACTCATAACATCGGGATGGGACTTATCAAAAGCTTAAATAAACGGGCCGAGGAATTAGGAATTGATATTTGGTATGAAGCAAGAGCGCTCGATATAAAAAAAGAGAATGACAGAATTACTGCGATAGAAGTTGAGAAAGGGGGGCAGATCGTCTCGATTCCCGTCCACAGTGTCATTTTAGCTTGTGGCGGCTTTGAAGCGAATAAAGAAATGCGGGCAAAACATATTGGGCCTGAGTGGGAAGCGGCGATCGTTCGTGGAACTGAATATAACACAGGGGACGGCTTGCAGATCGCTCTAAAAGCGGGCGCGGCTCGTCATGGTGACTGGTCAGGCTGCCATTCAATCGGAACGGATTACAATGCACCGAAAGTTGGTGATTTCAGCAAGCCTGGTGATATTTTCAAGAAACATTCCTACCCTTTAGGACTACTCATTAATCGAGACGGAGAGCGGTTTGTCGACGAGGGGGCAGATTTCAGAAACTACACGTATGCCAAATATGGAAGAGAGATTTTAAAACAACCCGGAGCGATGGCTTTCCAAGTATATGATCAGCAAGTTCGCCCGCTCCTGCGTGAAGAATACGACCTTGAAGAAGCGACCGCCTTTCAGGCTGACAGCGTCGAAGAATTAGCCGACATGATCGACGTCAATAAAGAAGCCTTTCTGAAAACGATCGCCGAATACAACAATGCAGTCCAGGATGGCAGCTTCCATCCGAATGAAAAGGATGGAAAAGGCACGCGGGGAATTCACCCGCCTAAAAGCAACTGGGCATTGAAGCTTGACCAGGCCCCGTACTATGCCTTTCCTGTCACATGCGGAATTACCTTCTCCTTTGGCGGCCTGTTGGCAAGCATTGACGCAGAAGTTCTGACAGCAGACGCGACTCCAATCAATGGGCTCTTTGCGGCTGGAGAGATGATCGGTGGACTGTTCTATGATAATTACCCCGGTGGATCAGGCTTAATGTCCGGTGCCGTTTTCGGCAAATTGGCAGGCAAAAGTGCCAGTCGTTATGTAAAAACGATCAAAACAGAAGAAACAACCCTCTAACCCCTTATCAATAAGAATATAGAAAGGCGGAAGGATATGAACATATTTAAAGCCTTAATAGGAGAGCATTGGAAAGAAAGTTCATCCGGTCAGACATTTCCTTCTTCCAATCCGTTTAATCAAGAAGTCTGGGCGTCCATCCCCTCTTTGACGAAAGAAGACGTAGCCGAAGCTGTCGAGGCAGCACATCTCGCCTTTCGTGATTGGAAGAAAACGAATGGTCTCGAGCGTGCTACTTTGATGCACCGCCTCGCTGATCTGATCGAAGCAGAGGCTGATCACCTAGCTCGGACTGAAACAACGGATAATGGAAAGCTATTTAAAGAAACAAAAAATCAAGTATTATTTTCCGCCAGAAATTATCGCTATTTTGCCGGTTACGCCGATAAATTACTCGGTGACTTTGTCCCATTGGATAATCGAGAGATGATTGATTATACCGTAATGGAGCCGATTGGGCCAATTGCTCTTATTACGGCTTGGAACTCTCCTTTATCGCTGCTTGCCAATAAACTCGCACCTGCTCTCGCGACTGGAAATACGGTCGTCATCAAACCGTCTGAGCAAGCGAGCATTTCGACGCTCGAATTTGCGAAGCTCGCCATCCAGGCCGGTTTCCCCCCTGGTGTGATCAATGTCGTAACCGGGGACGGGGCTGCCGGCGACGCTCTGATCCGTCATCCACTTATAGCGAAAGTCAGTTTTACAGGCGGCTCCCAGACTGCCCGGTTGATTACAAAAGCGGTGAGTGACAAGTTAATTCCGGTTACGCTTGAGCTGGGGGGGAAATCACCAAATATTATTTTTGCTGATGCCGATTTGGAAGAAGCCCTGACAGGCGCAATTGCTGGTATCTTCGGAGCTGCCGGCCAAACTTGTATAGCCGGATCGCGCTTACTGGTCGAACGTTCTATTGTAGAGGTTGTCAAAGAAAGACTGATCCAGAAAGCAGCGACAATCAAGCTTGGCGACCCTTTTGACCCTGCTACTGATATGGGCCCAGTCGCCAACAAGCTCCAGCTGGAAAAAATCGTATCGATGATCGCAGAAGCAAAAGAGGAAGGGGCAGAACTGCTCTATGGCGGAGAAATAGCAAAAGACGTCGGTTTACATGGCTACTTCATTAAACCAACGATCTTCTTTACTGAAAGGGCTGAATTGAATATTGCCTGTGAAGAAGTTTTCGGGCCCGTCCTGACGATCATCCCATTCGATAATCCAGAAGAGGCCCTTTCTATCGCGAATCACTCGCCTTATGGCCTCGCTGCCGGAATTTGGACTCGTGACATAAAAAAAGCCCACCGCGTTGCAGCAGAAATCGAAGCGGGCAATGTTTGGATCAATACGTATCGCGCATCAGCGGCCGGGGCTCCCTTTGGAGGAACCAAACAGAGCGGCTATGGAAGGGAAAGAAGCTGGCATGCCTTATATGAGTATACTCATATAAAAAATGTAATGGTGAATTTATCGACGAAAAAGCGCGACCCTTTCTCTATGCAAACAAAATAAAAGGACGTCCGACCATAGTTCGATCGCTACCGCCTTGAGAGGTGAACCCCTTCCTCTCGAAGCTGCTGAAAAAGTACGATTTTCACTTTTTCAGCAGCTTTTTTGTAATGAGCGTAGCCGTTGCCTGATTTTGAAAGCCTTGCTACGAGTGGGTGTCTCGCAGCAAGGCGCGCAACGTGCGAAGCCATTACTCTTCTTCGAGTTACGAAAAAAGAAGTTTTTCAGTGGCCCTGTCACTGTCTACCATATTGGGAGCATGTTTTGCTTTGTCGTTTCAACTAAATCTTTCTTTTCTCTCTCGATCCAAAATAGCCTTTAACTTCGGTGTCAGGACATAATTGCTTTTCCCTGTAATCGCATTTTCAGTCAGCACGGCAAGCTCTTGATCATAAATAATCCCGGCCTCTTCCGGCGTAATCCCGAACTTCCTTCCAGCTGCCTTTAAAACGATAGGGTCATGCCTTTCGGGATTGTACTCGCCATCTTTTTGTTCCAACTCTTCCCATTTGCGAACACAAAAAGAATAAAGGATTTTCTTGTCGACCAATGCACACACGTCCTTTCGTAAAAATAGATTTACATGAGAAGCATGTTCTGGATGTGATAGAGAGTCTTTCTCCCTACTATCGTTCGCTATCAATAGGGAAGATCCTACCTTTTTTGTTCGTCAAATTTTGACATTAATCTCCGCAACTAGAGGGAGCAAGTTCCCACTTATACGTCCATTAGCAGCTGCTTCACGCTTCTCCTTGCCCCATATTGCAAAATATCGGCAAGCTCTTGCTGCAGCGCTTCCTTCAGGCCGTCGATTGTCAGCAAATTCATGCCCCAAAGCTCCCTCCGCGAAAGCAGCACTTCCGCTAGTTCGGCCGGGTCCTCTCCATAGCGGGCCCAGGTCTCATGAAAGCAATCAATGACGTGATCATGATCACGAATCACGTGCTCCTCCCCCTGCTGTCGGCTTCCGATTAAAAAGTCCCCCTCGCGCCGTACGGGGCGGTAATAAATAATCAAAGCAGCGAGGGAAAACACGAGAACCCGCGGTAATGCGCCCTCGTGCTTGACGTATGCAATCAGGGACGGAATCACCCGCACCTGGAATTTATAGACCGCATTCATGCCGATATCAGTCAGCATATGCCTCGTGTACGGGTTATGAAACCTCTCAAGCACGGAGGCGGCGAAGCTTTGCTTTTCCTGCTCCTCCACTTCGACGTACGGCAGAATTTCTTCTTTCATTCCTTTCTCGACATACTTGAGCAGCGTTTGATCCCGCATCGCTTCAAACACAGTATCTCTCCCGGCTAAATAGCTTGCAGCAAACATCATCGTATGGGCGCCATTTAATAAGCGGACCTTTAAATCACGGTAAATCGTACTATCTCCCCATTTCACATTCAATCCGGCCTTTGTAAACGGAAGCAGTCCGGCGGCAGCGCTATCGGCTTCGACCGCAAACAAATGATAGGGCTCCCCCACGGTTAAGAGGACATCCTGATAGCCTAGCCGCTCAAAAAAAGCGTCACTGTTTTCTTTCGGAAACCCGGTCACAATACGGTCAACTAAGGAGTTGCAGAACTGATTGGCGCGAGCGACCCACTGCACAAAATCCTCCGGAAACCCCCATTCCCTGGCGATGCGGATCACGAGCTCTTTTAACACGGTTCCGTTGTCTTCCACAAGCTCACACGGAATGATTAGCAAACCGGCGTCATCTTTACCTTTGAAGACGTTGTACCGATGATACAAAAAAGCCGTTACTTTGCCCGGGAAAGAAAGCGGGGACCCCTCTTGGTGATACTCCTCCTGCATATAGATCAGCCCGGCCTCCGTCGTGTTGGAAAACATAACTTCGATCGCCGGATTTTCAGCGACCTCCAGCACTTCCTGCCAGTCTGTATAGGGATTAATTCCACGTGCAATCGAAGAGATAATTTCACTTTTGTCCACGGGCTGCCCGCCTTCGACTCCCCGCATGACAAACGTATAGAGGCCATCCTGCTCCTTCAATTTCGGTACGACTTTCCCATGAGGAGTCGGCTGAATCGCTACGACTCTGCCATTGAACAGCTGCTGCTTATTCATCTGATGAATCATCCAGTCGACAAAGCCTCTCAAAAAGTTCCCCTCTCCAAACTGAACGACCTTTTCCGGCAGATGCTCCGCTCGAAAGCATTCCACTTTGCTCTCATCAATCAAACCTTTGGATAGTTGCTTCATCGTCTTCCTCCTTCCCCTCTGCTACTACTCCACTTCCACCATCACTTTAATTACATTCGTCTTTGGATCAGTGACCGCTGCAAACTGCCGTGCCACTTCATCAAGCTTTATTCTTTTTGTCAGCAAAGCCTCACAGTCAACCAGACCTTTTTCAATACAGGAAATGACATACTCAAAATCAGCTCTCGTCGCATTGCGGCTGCCGCTCACCGTCATTTCCCGTTTGTGCATTTCCGGGTGCTGAAAGCTGACATTCTCTTTGGTCAGCCCGACGAAGACGAGCTTTCCGCCATGACTAACATAGCGGATCGCTTCGTTCATCGAATGCTGATTTCCAGTCGCATCAATCACCGTCCACGCTCCGTCCCCATTCGTCAGCCGCTGAAGCTCTGAAAGCGCATCCTCCCCCCCCTGAATCACATGATCAACCCCGGTCCACTGCTGACAAAAACGCAGTCTTTCCCGGTTAATGTCCATGGCGATCACCTTCGCCCCGGCCAGCACGGCAAATTTCATCACCGCTAATCCGATAGGCCCGGCGCCGATCACCAGCACTTGCTCGTGCTCCTTCACCTCTGCTCTTCTGACCGCATGAGCGCCGATACTTAATGGCTCAATTAACGCCGCCGCATCAAGGGAGATATCGTTCACTTTGACCAAATGAGAGAACGGGACAGAAAGAAATTCCTTCATTCCCCCGTCAGTATGGACGCCAAGCACCCGCAGGCTGACGCAGCAATTAGGCTTCCCGTTCCGGCATGCCACACAGTTTCCGCATTCCATATACGGCACAATCGTCACACGGTCTCCGAGTTGAAACTCACTTTCCCCGTTCATCTCTACAATCTCGCCGCTTAATTCATGGCCGAGCACTCTTGGATACGTAAAATAAGGCTGATTGCCATAGAAGGCATGAATATCCGTTCCGCATATGCCAATCCTCTTAATATGAAGCAGGGCCTCCCCTTCCTTCGGTACAGGCTTTTCTTCCTCGCGTTCATGAAATATATTCGGCTGCTGGCAGTAAACCACTTTCATCTTCTCATCCCCTCTTCATCTATTAGCTATTTCCTTCATCTTATCAGCAACAGATGATAAAAAAATTGCCTATTATTGCGTATTCATACCTTATTTTGATATGGTTAGTAAGAAGAGAAAACAGGGAGGACCAGGGAATGAAACCGATTCAAAAAAGCTTTGCAGCAAGCAGTCTCTTTCCTTTCGAAATCGTTTACAAAGATTCCAAGAGTCTGCAGCGGGAACTGCCTTTTCATTATCACGAATGGTATGAGCTAATTTATGTCTATGATGGGGAAGGAACCTTTTTAGTCGATCAATCGATTCAGTTGATGCAAGCCGGCGATCTGTTCGTCATTCCAAGTAACATTATTCACCGGGCTCTCCCAAGTAAGGACAATCCGGTGACCTCAACGGCTGTCTTTTTTCATCCTGTTTTTGTCCAGGATCGTTTTCTCGGAGACTCGTTTCACTTTCTCCAACTGTTTGAAACATGTTTACAGCAAAAAAGCTATACATATCAATTGGATGAAACACAGCAGCAAGCCGTTATCAATGAGCTGGACTCCATTCAGACAGAAATAACGGAAAAAAAAGCCGGCTACAAGCACGCCACCCTCATTCACCTGCAAAAGCTACTACTGTTCATCAACAGAGAATGGCCCCGGTCCAATCCTTCCAGCACAGCACCCCTACCTCACACGGCGCCCGGCTGGATGAATGACATTCTTTCATTTATTGAAACCCAGGACCTCAGTAACCTTTCTCTTTCGACGCTTGCCAAGTACGGCAATGTCAGCACCGCTCATTTAAGCAGAGTTTTTAAAAAGACAACCGGGCTGAAAATGTCAGAATACATCATGACGAAAAAAATTCTCAAGGCAAAGAAAATGCTGTTAGGCTCCAATTTGACGGTTGAAGCCATCGCCCGAGAATGCGGCTTTGAAAGCCTGCCTTATTTCCATCGAACCTTTAAAAAGTACAGTGGACTGACACCTTCCCGTTTTCGCAAACAGCACTGGTAAAAGGGCAATGTATCGTCTCCTTTCCTCCGCCAATTGGGTACATGCACAGGCGAGACGCTTGACGCATAGTATGCCGAAGATAAGCTTCATCGTACTTGATAGAAAAGGCAGGAGGATAATCAATGGCTTCCTATATGGATTACACATCACCTTCAACTGAGTTCGCGTTTGATGTCAACCAAAGTAACCTGATGCATAAGGACAGTCAAAATTACATTAACATTTTAAGCACCAATCAATTAAATACGTTGGAAAATGTCTCGTTGCTTGATATTTTTCTCAGCACGAATAATGTGATTGAGCCACATTATCATCAAAATGCGGCTGAATTAGTCTATTGCATTTCCGGCGCCGCCACGGTTTCCCTGCTTAACCCGTTTACAAAGGAGTTTCTCCATTATCCGATTACGCCCAGACAGGTAGCAAATGTTCCTCAAGCCTGGTGGCATTATGAAGTCGCTACGGCGGATAACACCCACCTTTTAGCGATCTTCGACGCGCCAATCCCTGAAGTCATTCTTGGCTCTGATCTTTTGAAGCTCACCCCTGCCAACATCATGGCTCACACCTACTGCATGGACGAAAATGAATGGACGCAAACGACGGCTCCTGTTCAGCCTTCCACCTTTATCGGACCTACAACAGACTGTACGAGAGACGCCGATCGCACTGCTCCGGCTCACAACCAGACCCAGGGCTATATGCCGGCACAGTACCAGCCTTATCCATACACATCCTATCCATATTATCCGAAGTGGTAGAAGAAGCACGTGATAAGAAAACGCGTAGCATCCTTTCTTAGAAGCGACGTGCGAAGCCGACGCCCTGAATCATCCCGAAAATGTTTATACTTTCTTATCTTTTAAAAAAAGTCAGCCATGAGCAAAAAGGCTCTACGACTGACTTTTTTTCGCTACTCTTTCCTCACCCTCGAAAGAGTCAACCCATCTCCAATCGGGATCAGCACCGACTCCAATTGAGGATGTTCAGCTACAAAATGATTAAATTTCTTCATACATTCCGTATAACGTTTCGGTGTAACGGTGTCGTCGATTACACTGCCTGCCGCAAGAACATTATCAGAAACAATTAATGCGCCCGGTTCAGCTAATCTAATGCAGGCTTCTACGTAATTCTCGTAATTCTCTTTATCAGCATCAATGAAGAAAAAATCAAAGCGTTTCTCTTCCTCAGCCAACGTTTCGAGACTTTGCAAAGCCGGTCCGGTAAGATAAGAAACCTGCCCGCCATAGCCCGCTTTTGTCACATTTTCATGGGCCAGTTCTGCATAGCTTTCTTTTAATTCGAGCGAGGTTAATGTTCCTTCTTTCCCGAAGCCTCTGGCAAGACAAATTCCGCTGTATCCTCCAAGGGCACCGATTTCCAGCACATGCTTCGCTCCCGTGATCGACACGAGCAGCGTCAGCAATTTTCCGGTAGAAGGAGAGACGGAAATCGCAGGCATGCCGTTTTCCTGAATGGAAGAAATCACTTCCTCCAATAGTCGATCCTGACTGTAGAAAACCGAGTCAATATAACTGTTTACTTGCTTCATTTTCGTCAATTCCTTTCCTCTCATCTGTCATGCATTCTCCCTTTTATTTTACTACAACGACGAAAGAAGTTATGCCAAAACTAGCTTTGACCGATTGGCGAGTAAGCCATTGCATATCATGTAGGTGCTTTATGGCTCCACTTGTGATGGGGATAAATGAACGCTAATGCAATCGCACCAATTGTACTCGGCAGTAAAATAAAAGCAAAAAAACGAAGTGTAAACAATCCACTAACATCAAAATGACCATGAGAAGGATTTAATATTTGAGTCGCGGTCATGATCGCCACATGAAAGCCAATTGATGTCCAAACGTTTCCTGACACAGCTCTGAAATACCCTAAAATAAACGCGAAACCAGGAATAAATTGAATTTGCTCCACAGAATACATCGCTCCTATAAAGAAAGCAAATAATGTGAACAAAAGTGATTGCAAGATGACCGTGAGCCAATGGGGAAATGATACATGTAAGTAACGATAGATATACCCTCTAAAAATAAGCTCTTCAGGCAATGCCTCCATCAAAAATACAGTAATGAATAAAATCAGGATGCTCAGCAACAAGGCATTAAAGTCCGTATGGAATGTTATGTCAACCCAGCCAAGCATGAGACAAATAACTAAACCGACTAATGCAGGAATTGTCCAGAGAAGAAAGCCGACAAAAAATGAAAAGATGTTTGTTCGAAGTGATGCCTGACCAAGGTTTTTCCACGAAATGTTATCAATTCTACATACGATTCCTAAAAGAGCAATAGTGAAAAAAGTAGTAAGGAGAGCAATGAAGAAATGGTTTAAGCGACTGTATTCTTCTCCGGACGTCACGTCGCTAATGTAAATAACAAAATTCCAAACGGCAATGCCTAGCAACATTACAATTCCGATTCTGACTACTGTCGCTGTCATTTTCATTGATCTGCTTCCTTCCACATTAGCTTTTTCCAACATTTCAGATGACCTTGCCCGGGCCCTTTCCTATTTCCGCTCCATCAAATTGATGCCGATCCCCATACAGATTACGCCGATAAGCAGCAGAAACGATAACGGGGTGGCAATTTCGCCGACGCCATACTGGTAGAGCGACGCTCCTTTCAGACCTTCCATCGCATAGAAAATCGGCATCGCCTGTGCGAGAAGCAACATCACTTCATTCGTCACGATCTCAATCGGCCAAAAGGCACCGCCCAGCATCGCAATCGCTGTCGATGTGATCGGAATAACCGCCTGAAGCTGCTGGGATGTTCTGACGAGACCAATGAGCAGCATTCCTAAAGCCACAATCGCAAACACATAGCAGCCAATGACAATCAGCATGGTACCAAAGCGATTGCCAAGCTCAAAATCCAACAGATAGTAGAAAATGAAGAAAACCGCCACAATCTGCAGGAAGCCAATGATAAAGCAATAGAGAAGATGGCCGGTGTAGACCTGCCATTTACGGAGTGGCGAAACAATCAGCCGATTCCATGTCCCTTCCCGTTTTTCCTCAGCGACGTTCATTAAACTGAACATAATCGTATAGATCGAAAAAAACAACGTCATCCCAAATAAGACATGCAGCCGCTCCTCATCAAGAAAAACGCCATCCTCTCCAGCTAACGAGGTGCTGGAAACCGTAAGAACAGGTTCAGTCAAAAAACGCTCTACTTCGGAGCGGATATCTGCTCTTTCTGACGCCTCAAGCTGTCTTATGCGCAGTTCCTCGGTGAATACTTGATTGACGTAGCTGTCAACGACATAGTGGGTTTGTTCATCAGTAGCGACTAGCAGACGATAGTCGTCCTTCATAAGCCGAAGCGCCAAGCTTACCATCCCTGTGGCGACAGCATGCCTTGCCTCTTCTTCCTCAACCCACACAAAGCGCAAGGCGCCGGATTCATTTAATTTCTCCAACCAGCCGTCCCGTTCCTCCACTGTAAGGGTTTCATCACCGTATGTGTAAACTGTCAGTTCACTCTCTGAACGGAAGCCCGCCAGAAAAAACACAAACAATAATGTCAGGCCAAAGAAAAACAGGACTAGGACCGGCGCTCTTTTAAATCGCTGCCATTGCAGCAAAAAAACAGATTTCATGATGACATCGACCTCCCCGGGTAAATCATGACACTGGCGATTAACAACAGTAGCGCAAAACCGGCGATCCTGCTGAGCGGCACAAGCAGCTCACTCATCGCAAACCCCTGCATCAATTGAAGATAGGCGGTCAGAGCGGCGCCATTTGGCGTCCAGCCGCCGATGGCGGTGACAAACTCCGGCAATACAGCGGTCGGAAAGAAGCTCCCGCCAACAAAGGCGAACAGGCTCACCATTCCGCCGGCAAAAATATGGGAAACCGTGTCACTCTCAAAGCGAATCACGATCGTTGTCAGCAGAACGGCAATCGCGCCGATACAGATAGAGACGATAAAAGCAATCAATCCAAGACCAAGCCAGAATTCGGCCGTATGCTGGTATCCCCCAAAAGCCAAGGCGGAAAAGCCGAACAAAACCACCGTCTGAATATAGGAAATGACGACAGCTGAAATACATTTTCCCGCCAAGTATTTATAAACCGAGATTCCGGAAAGCAAAATCCGGTTCAACGCATGCTGCTTTTTTTCGACGAACGCTTTACTGGAAAGAGTGGCGCCCACATATAAAACGAACATGACCGCCATCCCGATCGTATAGTACTGAAACGAGGTGACCGGCTCCCGTTCCGTTACTGTCTCGATCCCTCCTGGACGTAACGCTTCTACGGAGAAATCTGTCCTTTCTCCGACCGCGAAAGCGAGCGCCGTCTCAAAATTAAGATGGTTAACAAAACGATCAATGATATCAGAAAAAATGCCCGCATATATAGAGCCGTATTCATGGACGGTTATTTCCAATTGACTCCCATCACCTTCATTCAGTAGCATTTTCTGCAAGGAATCAAAAGTGAAATTTTCCGGTATCGTCAAAACGGCGGCGATCTCTCCTTCCGTTAAGGCGCTCCCGGCTTCGTCCGGCTCCATCGCGATAAGCTCGACCGCTCCACCGAGATGATCGTCAAACAGCCCCGTCAGCAGCTGATACGGACTGACTTCCGCCGCCAGCTCCTTCCATTCAGCAGCGACATTTTCCGGATAATCCCTTTCATCCAGCATTGTATGAAATCTCTCTATTCCATGCTCGGCCTGATCATGCTGGACAATCGCCGCCTTTATCTCAAATTGTGCGACATCACCTTCCATCACGCCCTTTAACGCAAATCCTAATATCGTAATTAATAAAATCGGCATAAACAGCAAAATGAGCAGCTCTGTCCGATCACGAATCAAGGTGAGGAAGTCCTTTTTCAGCATATCTATCATTTTTTTTCCTCCTCTAGTCTCGCAGCTTCCGTCCCGTCAAATGCAAGAATACATCCTCCAATGTCGGAACCTGGACATTGACGCGCAAAATCTGAGCATCGTGCCGTTCAGCCGCCTGAAAGATTTCAGCGAGCATTTTGCTTCCTTTCGGGACAATCAGTTTAAGCCCTTTTTCCGTTTCAATCGTTTGAATGATAGCTTGATTGGCTTCCAGCTCGTTAAATAACCCGCCATTTGGCCGTTCTAAATCAATCAGAATCGCTTCCTCTCCTGATAAAATACTTTTCAGCTCTTCCTTTGTCCCCGCCGCGATTACCCGACCATGATCCATAATATATAAGCGGTCGCAGAGGCGCTCTACTTCCTCCATGTAATGACTGGTGTACAGCACCGCCAGCCCCTGTTTCTGATTCAGCTCCCTTACCATTTCAAGAATATGACTTCTTGATTGCGGGTCGATCCCGACGGTCGGTTCATCCATTATCAAAATTTCAGGATTATGGAGCATCGCCGCCGCCATATTTACGCGTCGTTGCATACCGCCCGAGTAAGTGCGGACGAGCTGCTTTTGCCGATCCGTCAAGCCGACCAGCTCCAGCACCTCCTGTATTTTTGCTTCAAGCTGCTTGCCCCGCAATCCGTAGATCCGGCCAAAAAATTTCAGGTTTTCATAAGCGGTCAGCTCTTGATACAAAGCGATTTCCTGCGGCACCATCCCCAACACGCGGCGAATCGTGTTCGGCTCCTGAATCACACTTTTTCCATAAAGCCGGACGTCGCCTGAATCAGGCCGCAGCAAAGATGAAATCATCGAAATCGTCGTCGACTTTCCTGCTCCATTTGGTCCGAGCAAGCCGATCGACTCCCCCTTTTCCATATAAATGTTAACCCCTTCCACCGCCGTGATTCCTTTAAAGCTTTTTGATAGCTCCTCCGTTTCCAGCATCAACCCTACCTCCTTCTTCCATCCTTACCTTGTGCCTTTATTGTAAGGCGCCGACGGTCCGCTGCCTACTATCCTCCGTCATTGCTTTATCGCTTTTTTCATGACTTAAGTCATTTTCTTAGAAACAGCGCCCTGCCTCGAATCCTCGAAAAACAAAAAGGAATTCCTTCAACCGCCGCCTCGGCGTGCAAGGAATCCCCTATATGGCTGCTACACAATTTTTCTGCGAATTGCGTAAATCGCCAGCTGTGTTCGGTCTCTTAGCTCCAGTTTATCTAAAATGACACTAATCTGGTTTTTGATCGTGCCGACAGATAAGCCTAGTTCATTTGCAATTTCCTTATTGCTTCTTCCCTCTCCAACTTTGCGAATAATCTCAAGCTCACGTGGCGTCAGAGACGGATCGGGGCTTTCCGCCTCGGCTCTTTCGTCAATCAGCTTTGGCATCACCTTCGCCGCCACCTGATCCTGCAGCATGATCCCGCCCGCTAAACAGCTGCGGATCGCACGAATGAATTCTTCAGGCTCCGCATTTTTGAGCATGTATCCTCTCGCCCCGGCCTTTAACGCCTCCAGTGCATATTGCTCATCATTAAATGTTGTCAGAATCAGCATCTTCTGCTCCGGCCAGCGCGAATGAATGATCCTCGCCGCTTCCAGTCCGTCCATGACCGGCATCCGGATATCGAGGATGACGAGATCGAATAGATGCTTTTCACAGAGAGCGACGGCGCTTTTTCCATCGCTTGCCTCGCCGGCGACCGTAAGCTCAGGATCGGTTTCGATCATCATTTTCAAGCCTTGGCGCACCATTCCCTGATCCTCCGCCAACAAAATCCGAATCATTCCCTATCCCTCCCTTTTTGCAGCAATGGCAACGTACCACGTACAATAAAACTCCCATTATAATGCCGTATGTCCAAATGGCCGCCCGCCTGCTCGACCCGCTCTCTCATCGAGGATAAACCAAACCCCTCTCTAAAGGAAAGCTGCTCATCATCTGTCACATTCGCCACTTCAAAACGAAAAACTGTTCCCGCGGGGGCTTCAAATAAGATAGTGGCTTCTTTCTTTTTCGCGTGCTTCATCACATTCGTCAGCGCTTCCTGAACAGCCCGGTAAACGACTGTTGCCTGCTCGTTGCTCAGCGGCGCCGTGAAAGCGCCGTGCTTCACCGACATATGAATGCGAAGATAGCTCTCGGCCTCCAGCCGGCGGATTAAGCTGATGATAGCCGATAATCCAGCCATATCATCCTCCTTCAATGTCTTCACCGCATTGCGTGTTTCCTCCAGGCTTTCTTTCGCCAATTGCTTCAGCTCATTCACTCTCTCCTTCGTCCCGTCGGCAGCCTCCAGCCGAAATACTTCCAATTGCATGAGCAGGGCCGTCAGCTTATGGCCGACAGAATCATGAATATCCCTGGCAATTTGCCCGCGCTCCTCCTGCCTCGCCAGCTTTTCGCCCGCCACAAGCTGCCGCTTCATTCTGCGGAACTCACTAAGCAAAGCCTCATTTCGCAGCGTAACGTCTGAGACTTTCAGAAACAAGCGGCGATACATCACAAATGCCGCTCCGAGCATCACGCTGTAAACGAGAAGAAACAGCGGATGAAAGACGGAGTAGCCGAAAAAGGCAGGAAGAATCGAACCGAGCAATAGCAGCCCGCCAATCAAAGCAGACTGAACAGCCTTCAAGCGATAGACAGCCTTTCCCGCGATCATCGTAAAAACAAGTAAAGGATAAGGGTTAACGGCGCCTTCTTGCTCCGGCCATAGAGCGGCGATAGCCATTACCGCGGCACAAGCTAATAAAGCGGTAAAGCGCCCTTCCTGCTTCCTAAAAAGCGGGGAAAGAAAAAACAAGGCAAAAAAGCCGGCAGCCCCTGCAATTCTTTCCGGCATCGCATGAACCGGTTCGGCATAGCCGTTTATTGCCAGAATCCACGCCACCATCAGCAGCATCAGCCACATCCAAAAAGCCGCCACACGCTCCCCCTCCTTCTTGCTTAAAACCAGCATTCAACTCAAGGCTAGTATAGCGGTAAGTATTTCCTTTTTACAAGTCGATTTTCATCCGATGGGAAAAGAAGGACACTATATTCATTAAAACACACTTGACAAATCAGATTAGTATGTTTTAGTATAAGATTACTCATCACGAATTTGCAAATTTCAAATTTTTCAACCAGCTGATCGGTCGACCGAAAGCACTTGTTCCTCACGGGAATGAGTGCTTTTTTCGTTGAAAATAAGGGTTGCTGATGAGGCTAACATGAAATAATCAAGGAGGTGTGACGTTTGACTATTCTTAAACCGCTCATCGCAAAGAATGGCTGGTTCCGGAATCAGATACTCCCATGGTGCCTGCCCGTTGGTTTTCTCGTATCCTGGCAATTGCTGACTCAGCTCGGCATCATTTCAACAAGGATTTTGCCGGCGCCGCTCAGTGTTCTGGAAGCCGCCGTTGACTTGACGAAGTCCGGCCTGTTACCCGACTATATTCAATCAAGCGCGAGCAGAGCCTTTTACGGATTTGCCATTGGTGGAGGGATTGGCTTTCTACTCGGACTGCTCAACGGAATCTGGAAGCTTGCGGAACAAGTACTGGATACGTCGATGCAAATGATCCGCAACATTCCGAACCTGGCACTTATTCCTCTTGTGATTGTCTGGTTTGGCATCGGAGAGGAATCGAAGGTCATTCTGATTGCTTCCAGCGTGTTTTTCCCGATTTATTTAAACACGTACCATGGGATTAAAAACGTCGATCCTCTGTTAAAAGAAATGGGGATCGTCTACCGGTTAAAAGGATTTTCACTTTTTTGGAAGGTGATTTTACCGGCCGCGCTCCCTTCGATTATCGTCGGCCTGCGCTTTTCACTCGGCGTGATGTGGCTCACCCTCATCGTCGCCGAAACAATCGCTTCCAATTCCGGCATTGGCTATATGGCGACCAACGCCCGTGAATTTATGCAGATGGATATCGTCGTGTTAAGCGTGATTATTTACGCCCTGTTCGGCAAGCTGTCGGACGTGATTGCCCGGGCTATGGAAAGAAGGCTGTTGCAATGGCATCCGAATTACAGCGTACAGGAGGGGAATTAACATGGAGGGACATTCAGCCGGAATCAGCATCAAAACGGTCAATCTTCATAAATCATTTCAAAGCACGAAAGTTATTAAAGGCATGAACCTGGCAATCACTCCGGGCGAATTCATCGCGATCGTCGGTAAAAGCGGCTGCGGAAAAAGCACATTGCTCCGCTTAATTGCCGGACTCGATCAGCCGACTTCCGGTGAGATTTTAGCCGGTACCGAGCCTTTAACCGGCATCCACAAAGATATGCGGATGATGTTTCAGGAAGGAAGACTTCTGCCCTGGCTAACGGTTTTGAACAATGTCGGACTTGGGCTAAAGGGAGATTGGAAAGAAGAGGCTCATCTTTTGCTTCAGAAAGTTGGACTCGCCGACAAAATGAACGAGTGGCCTGCTAAATTATCCGGCGGCCAGCGGCAAAGGGTCGCTCTCGCCCGGGCGCTGATGAGCCAGCCCCGCCTGCTTTTATTTGATGAACCTTTAGGGGCTCTTGACGCACTGACAAGAATCGAAATGCAGCAATTAATCGAGGGCATTTGGCAGGAGCAGAAGTTTACCTCCCTACTTGTCACTCATGATGTCGAAGAAGCTGTCGTCATGGCGGACCGTGTCATCGTAATCGAGGATGGAAGGATCGCCATGAATGCCCGGATTGACCTTCCGCGGCCAAGAGACAGGCGCAACAGTCATTTTTCCAATCTCGTCGGCGACATTTTAGATCGCGTTCTCGGCCATGCGCCGACCTCAAGCCAGTTGAGACAAAATGTTCAATAAGAAAACCGCGTAGCGGCTTTTCTTAGAAGCGGCGTGCGGATCCGTTACCATCTTTTAAGGCTGGCTGAAAACGGGGTTGTTTCAGACTGCCACGTAACGGGTGCAGCCGACGCCCTTCTTTTAAAAAAAGAAAAAGAAAAGGAGAGATATCATGCGGACGAACAAACGAAGCATTTTCTTTTTCATGGTAATCGTTACAGCGCTTTGGCTAACAGCCTGCGGAGCCGGAGAAACAGATTCAGTAAGCGAAGCGGCGCCCGGGCAACCGGAGGAAGGTACGGCTGGTGGAGATCCCGATGTTTTTAAAGTCGGCTTTCAAAAGGGCGATAATCTGACCATTTTAAAAGCAAGTGGTGAACTGGAAAAAGCATTGGAGCCACGGGGGATCAAGGTGGAATGGGTCGAATTCTCCGTCGGGTCGCCTTTATTAGAGGCTCTTAATGTCGGCGAGATCCACTTCGGCTATACGGGGACATCTCCGCCAGTATTTGCCCAATCCGGCGATGGTCCTGACGTTGCCTATGTTGGCTATGCCCCCTCTTCCCAGGAAGGGTATGGCATCATTACCCAGCATGATTCTCCTTTATCAAGTCTCGAGGAGTTAAAAGGGAAGAAGGTTGCCGCCGCCAGAGGCTCCGCCGGTCACTATTTCCTCATAAAAGCCCTGGAATCAGTCGGGCTGACACTTGATGATATTGAGGCGACTTATCTGGCGTACAGCGAAGGCCGCACCGCCTTCGAACGCAAGGATATTGATGCCTGGGTCGTGCCGGACCCGCGCTTTGCCGATGCAGAAATCACGATTCAGGCAAAGCCTCTGGCAACGCGGTCTGACGTCCCTGCTCAATATAACTTTTATTTAGCGTACCGGCCATTTGCCAATGAGCACTCGGATATTCTCCGCATTGCGATCGATGAGCTGGCCAAAGCGGAAGACCGCGCTCAGGCTGACCTTCAGGCGACCGCCGAGCTGCTGTTTCAGGATACAGGAGTCGCCGTCAACATCTGGGAACGCTCCTTATCACGCCAGGCATGGGGCTCCGCCTATCCGCTGACCGAAGAAGTGATTCAAGCACAGCAGGAAGTAGCAGACACCTTTTATCAAACAGGTGAAGTCCCGCGGGAAATCGACGTCACTGAAGCAATGATAAACATCGAGGAATAAAGGGGGAAAACAAAATGACAGCACATGAACGTTCTTTTCATTTAGGAGCATTTATATGGGGCGTCGGGCATCATGGCGCAGCCTGGCGTCACCCTGATACCGACTTGAAAGGGTTCACCGATTTCAATTTTTATAAGCAGATCGCCGAAAAAGCCGAGGCTGCAAAATTTGATATGATTTTCTTCGCAGACCGGCTGGCGATTTCAGACCGTTACGAAAACCGCTTTGACGCGACTTTGACCTTCATTCCGCCGGTCCGCTTAGAGCCGGTGTCACTACTGGGAGCTCTCGGCGCCGTCACGGAAAAGATCGGCCTCGCCGCAACAGCGTCAACCTCCTATAATGAGCCGTTCACCCTGGCGCGCAAATTCGCCTCGCTTGATCATCTGACAGAGGGGCGGATCGCCTGGAATATCGTCACCTCGACGAATGACGGAGAAGCGTTGAATCACAACCGCGAGCAGCACTTTGAACATAGCGAGCGCTATGCACGCGCGAAAGAGTTTCTCGAGGTCGTCACCTCGCTGTGGGACAGCTGGGAAGATGATGCGATTGTGCTTGATCAGGAAACGCCGCTTTTCGCCGACCCGAAAAAGGTGCATTACCTCGATCATGAGGGAGAATGGTTCCAAGTTCGCGGCCCCTTGAACATCCCACGTCCTCCCCAAGGTCACCCGATCAAAATTCAAGCAGGCTCGTCGCCGACTGGGAGAGATTTCGCCGCTGCTTCTGCCGATGTTATTTTTACCGCCCAGCCAACATTGGAAAAAGCGCAGGACTTTTATCAGGACATCCAACAGCGCTTAATCAAAGCAGGCAGACCACAGGGAAGTCTGAAAATCATGCCCGGCGTTATGCCGATTATCGGTTCCACGCCTCAGGAAGCGAAAGAAAAAGCCGACTACCTCGAGCAGCTCGTCGATCCGATAGCCGGCCTGGCTTTATTATCAGACAGCATGAATCATGATCTGTCGCAATACCCGCTTGACGGCCCATTGCCTCCGCTCACGGAAATACGCGGCAACCAAAGCCGCTTTAAGCTCGTCCAGGCACTGGCCGAGAAAGAACAGCTCACCTTGCGCGATCTTGGCAAACGCTTCGGCGGCACCCGCTCACACCGTTTATTGATCGGCACTCCAGAGGAAATCGCCGTCAATTTGCAAACCTGGTTTTTGAGCGAGGCCGCGGACGGCTTCAACATTATGCCACCGTATCTTCCGGGCGGCTTTACGGAATTTACTGATGAAGTCGTCCCGATTCTCCAGGATCTCGGTCTTTTCAGACAGGACTATCACGGCTCAACCCTTCGAGACCACCTTGGCCTAGCGAAGCCTGCCAACAAATTTTTGCAGCAGAAGACCGTCTGACCTCCCTTACGGCCGATGCTGATAGCGCTCCAGCTCAATACGACCATCAGCCGTAAACACTATGCCCTCGCTTTCGAGGGAGAGCTTTTGCACCTGAAACGCCTCGTCATCTTTCAACCCAATCTCTCCCTTGGCATTGATCACCCGATGCCAGGGGAGACGATGCTTTTTGCTCATGGAATGCAAAATCCGCACGACCTGCCTTGCCCCACGCGGGCTTCCCGCTAATGCGGCGACTTGCCCGTAAGTCATCACCTTTCCTTCTGGTATTTGTTTCATAATCTGAATGGCCCGTTCCGTAAATGGCTCCATCCGTAACGCCCTTTCATTCGCTCTTTTCCCGAGCTGTTTTTTCATCTTAGTCTATGTATAACATACAATAGTTTCAAAGCTGAGACCAGTTAGCAGATGGCTAGCATTGAACCGTTGCCGATATAACAAAGAGCCTTCAGGTACATACCGTGCCTATTCGTATTGGACTTGTAACAAGCCAATTATCCGAGGATCCACCCTCTCTAGGGATTAAATATAAATGACCACGGCTCAGTACCGTGGTCATTTCCTAGCTGCTTAACTATCCATTTTATGGGGTACAGTTCACATTTCACAACCCTTTTTTTCCAACGTTCTGTCCACCCATGTCCGATCCCATGTTCCATCATAAATTGATTGAATGATCATTTCTTCTTTTTCCTGAACTTCTTCAGCATTTTTCAGAACATGAGCAGCTTCCTCTTTTGGAATAACGATTACACCATCATCATCAGCTACAATCACATCTCCCGGTCTTACTGCTACACCTCCACAACTGATAAGTGTATTAATTTCTCCTGGTCCTTCTTTATAGGGCCCCCGAGGAGTACCACCTTTCGCAAATACTGGAAATCCCATTTTAGCAATTCCGTATAAATCTCTTACAGGACCATCTATAATATAGCCTACAATTCCTTTCACTTTAGCATAATGACACATGATCTCTCCGATTATGGCATGCCCCATATCTCCGCAGGCATCTACCACAATTACATCTCCCGGCTTTGCCAAATCCATCGCTTTATGCACCATTAAATTATCCGATGGGTGGGTCCTTACCGTGAAAGCATTTCCCACAATATGAACCCCTGGTTTATTCACACTTTTGATCGAATGATCCATCGAAAACATACGTCCCATAACATCTCCTATATTTGGAGTTGCAATACCTGAAAAACCTTCAATGACCTTTTTATTAACTCGATCAAAATCCTTCACAATTCTGAATCCTATATTTTTCATAATATAACCCCCTTATTCAACTTAATCATTTGTTACATGCTTAAGACTCTTTCGCTTCCACCAATTTATAAACATCGGAGCTAGTAAAGATAAGATAATCAACGCTACCAACACTAACGCAATCGGGCGGGTAAAGAAAAATCCAAGAAAATCTCCTTGAGACATTGTAATCGTTTGTCTTAATGTCCTTTCAGCCATTGGTCCTAATATGAATGCCAATATTAAAGGAGCTGGATGAAAGCCAGTTTTACGCATAAAATAGCCAATAATTCCAAATAGCAACATCACCCATACATCGAATATACTGTTTTTTATAGCAAAAGAACCTACTATACACAAAACAACGATAGAAGGAATGAGAATTTGATGAGACAGTCGGGATATTTTCACAAAATACTTTGCACCTAATAATCCGATGATGCCCATAAGAATATTGGCAACGATAAGACCGTAAATAACTGCATAGGTTATATCCGCATTTTCAGTAAACAGCTGATATCCAGGAGACAGCCCATGAATCATTAACCCACCTAAAAGCACAGCTGTAGTTGTGCTACCTGGAATCCCCAGTGTAAATAAAGGAATTAATGCTCCACCAGTTACAGCATTATTCGCAGCTTCAGAAGCAGCTACTCCTTGCGGATTACCCTTTCCAAATTCATCCGGATTTTTAGAAAAGCGCTTTGCCTCATTATATGAAACCCAAGAGGCGATATCTCCTCCTGCTCCAGGCAACGCCCCGACAAACGTTCCTATGCCAGTCGATCTAAAAATGTTGGGAACCATGTTTTTGAATTCCTTAAAACCAGGCATTACTCGACCTGTTAACCCTTTTATCGATGCGCTTCCTTCCTGACTTTTATTTTTTTCAGATAAAATTAATACTTGAGATAAAGAAAATAAACCTATCATCGCAGGAACCATCGAAATTCCTGACTCTAAATTAATAATTCCAAATGTAAACCTCGGAGTCGCTGATAAACCGTCTACCCCTATACATCCAATAATTAATCCAAAGACACCAGACATCAGCCCTTTAATCATTGATTGAGATGCTAAGCTCCCAATAATGGTTAGCCCAAAGACAGCGATTAAAAAGTATTCAGGTGCCGAAAAAGCTAAAGACACTCTGGATAGTGGAGGAGCTAGAAACAATAGGACAACGGCACTTATTGCCCCACCTATCATTGAAGATATCGTGGCAATTCCTATTGCTTTTGCGCCCTCGCCCTTTTTTGTCATTTGATAGCCATCAAGAGCAGTTGCTGCTGAAGCAGGTGTCCCAGGAGTATGAATTAAAATTGCGGAAACGGAGCCTCCATACACCCCAGCCGTATATATAGCAACTAGCATCGTCACCCCTGCTACCGCATCCATACCAAAAGTAACAGGGATTAAAAGAGCAACGGCCATGGTTGCACTCAGTCCTGGAAGTGCGCCGACCACGATTCCTCCTATCACACCGACCATAAGAACAATGATCATTTGAAAAGAAAGTAAATGTTCAATTACTTCCAACGCCTATCCCTCCTCTATCTATCATTAAAAAAGTAATCCTCTAGGCAATCTCACTCCCAATTGATATACAAACAAAAAATAGATAAACACATTCAGTCCTAAAACCATAACAGCATATGTTACTATCTTTTTTTCTTTTAAATACATCATTAAAACAATAAGAAATAGAGAAGTAGAAACAAAAAAACCAACAAAACTAATTAGGCCTATATAAATTAGAATGATAAAAAATACCGCTATAGGAGATTTTAATAACTCCAATGATACGGATTCTTCCTCACCTTTTTCTTCATCGCTGATTCCCTTTCCACTTTTAAGTCCTTTGAGAATAAGAATAAGAGCTAATCCCGCAAAAATAATACTAAGAACCCGTGGGAAAAACCCTACTTCTTCCATAAATTCATAACTTTTTATAAAGACAAATAAGGAGAAGATAATGATCCCTGCTCCAATATACACATCTTGATGGATCCCTTTTTTCATATTTTCCTCCTTTATCGGCCAAACACTAAACGATGAGTTCGGCCGATTCATTATCTTTCTAACACTAGGTGTTACCACCCCATCACGTCGCTTAACTCTCTAACCGTTTGTTCTGTTTCTTCAAGCGATTCTCTATATTGTTCAGAATTTTGGTAATCTACCCTTAGACCAGTCTGAGCCATTTCCTCTATATGTTCTTCGTTTGTGATTGCTTGTTCAAAAGCCGTCTCCAAAATTTCCAGTATGGCAGGATCAAGCCCAGCTGGCGCCAAAATACCACGATAAGACGAGTTTGTGATTGGATAACCTGCTTCTATTAATGTCGGTACATCTGGTAAAAACTCATCTCTTTCCTCAGCCATGACAGCGAGTACTTTCAACTCACCACTTTCATGTAATTGAACAATCTCACCAACATTGGCGAATAAAACATCGACATGTCCGCCCATAACATTCGCAATCATTTCTGGGGTCCCATCTGGCGAGTGAATCGGTTCAAACTGAGTTCCGAATTCATGATTTAGTTTTGCAGATGCTATATGATCATCGCTACCAATCCCTGCTGTAGTAGCTGTGACAGTATTCTCCTGTGCATATTCCATCAGTTCTTCAATCGTTGTAAAACGGTCCTCATTCGGGTTTACCGCAATGATATTTGAATCAGTTACATGATTGGCAACAGTTGTAAAGCTGTCCAAGTCATGATTTCTATCAAATTCTGGGTTCATATAACCTGAAGTTGCACCGGGTGCATTAAAATTAGAGAGCGTATAACCATCTGGCTCCGAATTAGCTAATTCATTCAAAGCAACCCAATTGCTAGCGCCTTCCATATTGACAACGGTTACATTTATCCCCAGTTCTTCTTCTACATAGGGCATTAACGTGCGAATCCCAATATCAGTTCCACCACCTGCTGGAGCTCCGACGATAAAGGTAATATCTTCATTAGGATAAGTAATTTCGTTTTCATTGTCTGATTGATTGGAAGAATTAGCTTCCTGTCCCTGTTCTCCTGAACATGCGACCACTAAAGAAAAAGCCAAAGGTAATACTAATAACCCGAAAAAAATTTTTTTCATTACACTCATCCCCTCTGTTTATAATCAACATTAGTTGTAAACGCTTTAATTATTGAAAATTTATTCAGCCTTTAAAATTACACCTCTTCTTCAGTAAGTCCTAGTGCCGCAAATGCTTTTTCAAACTGTTCATAGTTGGAAACACCCTTCTCATTAATATCTTTTAGTACCTTTTGTTCATATTCTTCTCGTTTATGAGTTCTTTCATAAACTTCAGCGGCTTGTTCCCTCGGCACAATGACGACAGAATCGTTATCTCCAAATACAAGATCCCCCGGGTGGACAGTGACATCACAGATATTGATAGGATGATTGATTTTACCTCCCGTAATTTTTGTACTGCTTCTAACACTCACTCCACAGGAAAAAACAGGAAACCCAATTTCTTTTATATGAATTGAATCTCTGACAGAGCCATCCATAACAAGCCCTGCACATCCCCTCTTCTGGGCAAAGGTACTCATGACCCCTCCAAACATCCCACCCGCTTCAAGGAACCCATCACACGTAATAACTAGCACATCACCAGGTTCTATTAATTGTAAAGCTTTGTGAATGATTAAATTATCTCCGGGTCGCGCTTGGATAGTAAATGCTGTACCACATAATCGAGTTTCAGGCCACAGAGGTCGTATAGAGTGATTTAGCGCCCCATTTACAGTCAAGCTTTCATTAATTGAGGCACTTTCCTCGATTGCCGCAAATTTTGCTACCAGTTCTTTGTCTACCTTAGGAAATGTTTTGATAATGTCATACATTATGATCCACCCTTTCAATTCCTTATTGATAAATTTTTTTTGAAAAAGTATAAATTATATACGGAATATAATTTCTTTTACAAATATTTATAACACTTTTAATATTCACAATCTAAGATATAATAATTATAGAATCTATAGGTTTTACCTATAATAAGGGGGATAAAGTGATGGAACTTAGACAGTTTCGTTACGCATTAATGGTAGCTGAACAAAAAAGTTTTTCAAAAGCTTCTGAAAAACTATATATTTCTCAACCTTCATTAAGCCAACAAATTATTAAGTTAGAAAATGAACTTGGAGTTCAATTATTTGAGCGACAATCAAGAAATATTCACTTAACTTATGCAGGAACTCATTTTATTAAGCATGCAAGTGACATTATAGATCGCTATAATTTACTAAATAAAGAAATGCAGGACATGGCAAAAATGAATAAAGGACAATTGATCTTAGGTTGTTTACCTAATATCGTTCCTTATCTTCTTCCATCCGCTTTGAAAGCTTTTCAAAAAAAATTTCCAGGGGTGAAATTAGTCTTGATAGAGGAACCACGAGAAAAACTTGTTGATTTAACCTCCCGTGGTCAAACTGATGTAAGTCTGCTATCTATGCCCATTAATAATCCGAATTTGGAAGTTATCCCATTACTAGAAGAAGAAATAATCTTAGTTGTCCCCCAAGACCATCCATTGTCAACTAAGCCGAAGGTTTCGTTGGTTGAGTGTAAACAAGAACCTTTTATTTTATTAAACAAGGAGCAAGGCTTTCGTGAAGTATCAGAGAATCTTTGTAGACAAGCTGGGTTTGAACCACAGATTCAATTTGAAACTAAAAATATTGATACAGTTCAATCGTTAGTCTCAGCAGGGCTAGGCATTTCCTTACTTCCAAAAATGTTTTCAAGAGCGAAAGGACCGTTTACTAATTTGGCTTATAAATCAATTCATGATATAACTCAAACAAGAGATTTAGTCCTTTCTTACAGGAAGGGACGTTATCTCTCGAAGGCAACGACTTACTTTATGTCGATCATGCAAGGAATCGCAACTAGAGGGAATCAGTCTTAATGAATGAGACTGGAGTAATGTGGAGAAATGGTAAAAAAAGTTTAAAAGCTATAGTCGAAACTGATGGATCACCTTCCTAAACCGCAATGCCCTCGCTTTCGTGGGAGAGCTTTTGGACTTGAAACGCCTTATTTTCACAAAATAAAATCAAGAAGATTACGAGTGTTTAATTTCCTTTTTAGGAGGACCACATGTTAAGAGGTTTTTCGAGATTTCTTTTTATGATCCCTATTTTCAGCTTACTCTCAGCATGCTACATAGAGGAAACTCCTTCTCGGGCTGATTTTCGCGATTACCCCCAATTCTTTGCACAGTATGTCCCTGTTGAATATGAAGGTATTCATGTAACGATAGACTTTCATATTGATAACCCGGATGAAGATGATTTAACAAACAGCTATGGTCATATGAAAATCTTTGTAGATAATACAAAAACAAATCTAGATGTTTCAAAAGAGGAGAACATTCATTACGAGGTGAAAGGAACAGATATAAAAGGAGAGTTCAGCCAACGAATGAGAGCAACTTTAACAGACATGCCTGAAGAGCTATTAAACAAAATAGACAGTAAGCAGGCCATAACGGTGCTCATACATCTTAATGATGACTTTTCGAAAGAAATTGAATTACAACATATAATGCCTAGTAGAAACATGAGTTATTAATGTGAATAATAATCGGAGAGAATAATATATTCCTTGTGTGAAATTAAATGTATCCTACTTTGCTAAAATAAACAAAAAACGACTCTCCCCATATTGGGTAGAGCTAGTATTAAATTGAAATTTTTAAAAAGCTGCCTGTGTAGTGCTGGCCAATTGTTAGAGTGTGCCTAACAATTGGCGGAGCAGTATTTACTAATCTTGAAAATTCAAATGGAAATGAAGGCAGGCTATCGTTCGTTAGCTAAGCCACTCATTAAAATTGTCGAGTACGAAATTGAAATTCCATAGTAATCTCCCTCACTCTTAACCACTCAACTAAAACAACTTATTCCTTCATTTATCTTTATGCTTTTAATAAAGAAGTCTTTAACAATGCTGTTAGCTCTGTTACATCATCGAGAACATCCAATTGGAAAATCTTGTTCCATATTTCTTCGGCACACTCCACAGGTATTGCATCCGTGGCTAAAGAAATAAATTTTTCCTTTAATTCTTCATCAGAGAGTGCATGTTCTGGCTCTCCTTTTGGTAAATCACAACGAGCCGTGTAGACTTGTTTATCTTTCATTGTAACTTCGATGATGCTCGGCCACTTTTCATCATATAGCTTTTCCAGCTCATCATCAGCTAACACTTTGACCTTAGAGGCTAACTCTAAAAGATTCGGTTTATTGATGTACTCCATAGAATATTCACCTCGCCATGCTCTTCCATAAGTAAGTGCGACAGCGATCGTGTAAGGAGCACTATACTTGGCAGCGGGAATTGAAGTAGGACGTTTTTCGGTTCCACGACTTCCAACCACAAAGGTACGATGAACGATTTTTTCAACATCTTTTGGAGCGATTTTATGCTTTTCTCTAAGCGCTAAAATCGCATCCACAGCTGTATGATGCTGACGACAACAAGCATAAGGCTTGATACCTGTGTTTAAAATTTCAAACTCTTTACCAAGTCCATTAAACACACGTGTCGTAGCGAACACTTTTGATACGGTAGGGCTAAAACCAAAGTCCCCTTCAATTGATGTTTCAGGGCCGCTAAAACCAACTTCAGTCAAGTTACTTGCCAGAATTCCCGAATAGTTTGCCCACCCCATAATCGTATCCTTGGCTGGCGCGCCTAGACGGAAGGATTCAAACGGAGCTATAGGTCCAATATAGGACGCTGTCCCAATTGCCCCAGCAATTTGATTTTCATTATGGCCCAGCAGTTTAGAAGCGGCGATTGTTGCTCCAAAAATACCTAATGTTCCTGGTGCAAGAAAAGTGCGATCCGTGTAAATCGACGGACTCACTGCAAGTCCGATCCGAATTTCTGCTTCATAGCCCAAAATAGTTGCTAGCAGAAGATCTTTTCCACTCAGCTTATTTTCTTCGCAAATAGCTAGTGCGGCGGGGATGGTAGTAACACCTGGATGTGTATGAGATGTACGGTGGACATCATCTAATTCCATATGAAATGTCATCGTCCCGTTTGCCAATGCGGCATATTCTGCGGTAGTGGTTTGATCAATCCCTAAAATTGTCGCTTTTCCCTCTCCACCTTTTCTCACAGCAAAGCTTCTAATTTGCTCTCCTACCTTACCTGTTGATCCAGATAACCCGGCACCAATAACATCGGCAACGCGACGCTTGGCCTCATGCACAACTTCTTGCGGTAAATCCTGGTACTGAATTCTGGCGATGGTTTGAGCCAAGCTTCGTGCTATAGTACTCACTTGACCTCCTCCTTTACCTCTCGCTGTAGCTCATTGTATTTGTACTTTTTACGCGCTTCTCCTAATGAAGCGCCTTTTTTGATTTCTTCGATGATACCTTTTTCTGCTTCCTCAATTTCTAAGGCGACGGTTAAAACTTCTACCGCACGGTTCGCTGGAATCACCAGCACACCAGAATCATCCGCCATAATTAAATCTCCTGAACGTACTTGGACCGTCGCAAGAGAGACCGTTTCGTTCGTCGATTGAACCATAACCCGGTCTTTTCCTGTTACCATATAGTGACCACGGCTATACATCGGATAATCCATCTCTATAATTCCATCCACATCGCGGCAAACCCCATTGATTACCGTTCCGGCAATACCTTTATTCGTTGCCACATACGTGAGTATATCTCCCCACACCGTACAATCTGTACGGCCTTCATTATCGAGTACGATGACATCTCCTGGTTGTGCCTCATCAATATAATCCCCTACCGTGCCGATGTCTTCTCCATTCGGAACATATTTTACTGTAAACGCTGTTCCTACAATTTTCTTTCCTAAATTGATCGGTTTGATTCCATGACAGCCCCCACGGATTCTCAATTTATCAAGCGCATCGGAAACTGTCGGTGTTGATAATCTCAGAAACTCCCGTACAAGTTCTTGAGTTCTCATTGTCATTGTAACTCCTCCTTCTTTGACTCTATCTTTTATTAGGGAAAGAGAATCTAATATGCTTCCCTTCTTGTCGACTATTAAACTGTTTCTCCATTTCTCTTTGTAACAATAATTGACCCCTTATCCGCATCCAACTCGACATAATCACCTGTTTCAATTGACAAAGTTGGATCCTGATCACATTCTGCAATTACCGGAATATTCGCCATAATAGCACCGATGGTTGTTACTGGCTCAGCACTTATTTGAATAAAAGCGACTGGTCCAGTTCCACGTTCTGCCATATCATAGATTTTATAAGAACCTCCTGTAGAGCCCTTTCCCGTTGTAAATATTAAAACTTTCCCAGCAATATTTTGGCCTTTCAATTGATGTCCTGGTTCAGTAACAATTCCAGTTAAATTATCGACCCCACCATTAAAGCTGATTGCTTCTGTGCACACGATTGCTTCTCCTTTTGCCTGCCCTTTAAAAATTTTACGCCCATTAAGTCTTACTTTTTTTTCAGCCACGTTCGTTACCCCCATCTCCCTGTAGTAGCTGCCCTCATTACTTTTTTCAAGTTCCCATAGTGTGCAGGCAGACCAAACATCCCAGGCGCATAAAAAGCCATCTTTGCCGAATTCGTTGTTAACGTTTTATAGCCCTTTTCGGGTGCAAACTGTGTCGTTCTAGCCAAGAATGGGCAAGTTTCTCTAATTACGGTCCCCCCTGCATCTTCAATTGCTTTGATATACCCTACTCTGTCAGCCATCGCATACATCGCCGCAGAAGTTGTTACCCAAAGAGTGATACCCGGATGGACCTTTTTGCCCTCTAATTCTTTAACAACCTCTTTGATTTCTTCAATACTCGCATTTGGACAACCAATTTGGATCCAATCCACGTGATCACTCGGCTCTTTATCTAGTTCCTTTTCAGCTTTAAGCTTTTCTTCTTCTGTAAAAATGAGCGTCTTTTCAGGTTTCTTTCCTCCAAATGCCTCATCGAGGGAGGGAGCTTCAGGTGTTACTCCCACCGCATGAAACATACTGACTGAACCAGACGAAGCAAGAGCGGCACTTAATGCTTTTAAGTCCTCCAAACTCGGATTCTCAGGAATCCCGCAAAAAACTGGCGTATCCTGACCAGCCACTTTCCCAACAAAATAGCCAAGCGTTCCAAAATCGGTCATATCCTTTAAATCTGCTTCCACTTTTACAAGAATCTTGCCATATCGATTTTCTTTTAAATGAAAGCCATATTCAGGGGTTCTGCCCGTCAACGAGGAAGCAAGAGCGCTTGGTCCCCCCTCACGATTCGTACGCGCTCCATAGACAGAGTTTACAAAAACAACGGCTGAAGATTCTCCCCAGGCTAAATGCTCGCCAAAGCGCGGAGTGTTACCAACTAAGTAAGGTGTACAAGTATTACACGTATTTGCCCCCATATTTTTATAAGCATCTGATAAACGACCTTGAAGTTCATGATCTTCATCGGAAATCCCAATGTCCCTCCATTTATCAGGGTCCATGGCTGTAGGATTTGTCGTTACTTTCGTGACAAATTCACCGCCTGATTTTTGCATATCTTCAACGAACTTTGTACCGGCATCTCCCGCTACAACAACAGAGGATCCTGCCATATGAACACTCTTTACCGGGATTAATCTTTTTGCTCCGAAGCTTTCTCCAAGAGCTACCAGGATTTCCATTGATTTTTTAACGGATGGTCCCTTTTTTCCATCTAACATTTCTTTTTCTTCATCTGTAAGATACATGATTCGCCCTCCATTCCCTAAACCTTATTTCGAATTTCGCTCAAGCATCTTGTCGTAACCAGATTTTTTATCAACTTCAGCAAAAGAAAGACCTGATTTCAGTAAACGACCAATTTCCACTTCACGGTCAAACAACTCTTTACTGACCCGGAGCACTTCCTCTGCCCGTTCTGTTGGAATAACGACAACTCCATTGATATCAGCCATGATAATATCAACAATTGGCCGCACTTGCGCTCCACCTACTTGAATTGTACAATTAAACCCACCTTGGACGTTGCGGCCTCTAGCCGTAAATGGAACAATGGCCCGCGCATAAACAGGGAATTTAATTTCACTAATAATATCGATATCACGAGCAGCACCATCAATGATTACACCGGCAATTCCTTTCTGCTGTGCGGCAAAAGCAAGAATTTCTCCCCAACAATTTTGATCAACACGACCTCCATTATCGATGACAATAACATCACCAAGCTCAGCAAATTCCAACGCATCAGCGCCTAAATGCCCTTCTGGTACTTCCGGGCCATAAGGAATAATTTTCATCGTAATCGCCGGACCAACCACTTTCTCGCAATCAAAAAGTGGACGTATCCCTGCTATCCCACTTTTCAAGCCTAATTTGTCCAGTGCATCAGATACATTACAAGTAGAAACTTCTTTAAATCCTTCAATTAATTCATTAGAAGGGCGCTTTACCATTTGAGTCATCGTACATTTTCCTCCCTTGCGCTTGTCTTAGTGATTCGACACCCTTTATCTTGTAGAACCTTGTCATACCCCATAAAATGAAAGAAAGAGTCCCCTTGTTTGATGCGTTTTTTTTGCTCCGCTTCTCTTTCTTCACGCTCACGTGATTTTTGGAGAATTTCTTCTGCTTCTTGAAGTGGAATGACGACCACTCCATCTTCATCCCCAAGTATTATATCCCCTGGGTTTACAAGAGTATCCCCCATCGAAACCGAGTAATTTATATAGCCAAGCGCTTCTTTTCCAGTTCCTTTTATACATATGGACTTACAGAACACTGGAAAACCCGACTCTTTAATCGCAAGAGCATCGCGGACAGACCCATTTGTTATAAACCCTCCAACTCCACGGACTTTTGCCTGAAATGTCGTGATTTCCCCCCATGGCCCCGCTTCTGTCATCTGCCCCATATCCGCAACGATAATATCACCCGGTCGGGCCATATCAAGCGCCTTTAAAAGCATTAAGTTATCAGCTGCATGCCCTTTAAGTGTTACGGCAGGACCACAAAGACGCATGCCGCTATATAATGGTTTAATGGAAGAATGAACAGCACCCCGTTTTCCCATCGCTTCATGTACAGTTGCCGTTGATTGGTAAGAAAATTCCTTAACAAGATCTTCATCAGGTCGTTTAATTTCTTCAATAATATGTGGTATCAAACTATTTCACTTCCTTTACAGTTTTAGATTTGTTTCTGTTCGTTTCTTTTTGAAAAGTTTACTAAGCAATGGAGCAACAAAGATCAATACCGTTAAGACTAAGAAAGCTCCACTAATCGGCCGAGTAAAAAATACCATTAAGTCACCTTCTGATAAAACTAAAGAGCGACGTAAATTTGTTTCTACAAGAGGTCCTAAAATAAACCCGAGAACAAGAGGAGCTGCTGGAACATCAAGTTTGTTAAATAAAAAGCCAACTACTCCAAAAAAGATTAAAACACCAATATCGAAAAATGAGTTACGAATGGAATAGGTTCCAACTACACATAGTACTAAGATAATCGGCAGCAGTATTCCCATGGGGGTATCCATTACTTTACTAATTACTCTTGCCCCTAGTAGTCCTACCCCTAAAAAAACAAAATTTGAAAGAGCTAACAGAATGAAAATCATCGAAACCGTATCGGGATTGTTCTCAAATAATAAGGGACCAGGCTGCAGCCCGTGAAGAATTAGTGCGCCAATTAATAATGCTGTAATGGCATCACCAGGTATTCCTAAAGTTAGCATTGGAATCATCGCTCCACCAGTGGTCGCATTATTTGCTGACTCTGGTGCAGCAACCCCTTTCAACGTCCCTGTTCCAAATTTTTCAGGATTACGGGAAATTCGCTTTTCTAATCCATAAGCAATAATCCCTCCAATCGTTCCACCTGAAGCTGGCACCGCACCAATAAAGCTCCCAATAGCTGACCCTCGAAAGATCGTTAGTATATTGCTTTTTAGTTCCTTTTTAGTTGGAATGATTCGACCAATTTGTTTATTCGTTTTTACCCCTTTTAATGAGGCAGAAGCAACAATCAATATTTCACCTAATCCGAAGATGCCAATAAGCACAGGGATAAGTTCCAACCCACTTAGTAGCTCGGCACTTCCAAAAGTAAATCGTTCAAACCCTGACATCTGGTCCATTCCAATTGAAGCAATTAACAAACCGATACACCCTGATAAAATTCCCTTAATCATCGAACCATTGCTAATAAAGGCAATAACCGCAAGACCAAATACAGCAACGGAAAAATACTCCTGAGCACTAAAGTTAAGAGCTACCCTCGCAATATAAGGAGCAAAGATTGAGAGGATAACCACACTAATAATCCCCCCAATAAAAGAGGCCACCGTTGCCATTCCAATCGCTTTTCCCGCCTCTCCTCGTTGCCCGAGTGGGTATCCATCCAGTGCAGTCATCATGGAAGAAGGCGTGCCCGGGATATTCGCTAACACAGCTGTCATTGAGCCTCCATATACCCCACCGCTAAATACGCCTAGAAGCAAAGCGAACGACATCTCCGTGCTCATACCAAAAGTTAACGGGGTCATAATGGCCACCCCCATGATCGCTGTTAAACCCGGCAGCGCACCGATAATAACTCCCGCAATCGTTCCGACAAGTAACATAAAAATGACTTCAGGTACAAATACATTCGATAAACCAGCTGTATACAAATCAAATGGAGACATATCATTTCCTCCTAGGATTACATAACTATTCCTTCAGGTAGAGGAACCTTTAGAACTAACTTAAATCCTACATACAATAATGCAGTGATGACGACTGAAATAATCAGTGATTTAACCAATCTTGTTTTAAACGCAATCATTGTTACAGTTAGTATCATAACAGTTGAAAGAAAAAATCCTACATACTCTAACATGATTGAATAGATGATAAGCAGCCCAACTAGTATGGCAGGAAATTTAAGCGCTTTCATATTCATATTAAATAAACTCTTATCTTTTGTTCGTATAGTTTGTATAATTAGTAGGAGACTTAAACCCAGCATTATCATAGCGGTGATCACGGGAAAAAAGCCTGGTCCAAACCCTACCGTATAGTCACCCATTGGGAAGCTTTTTGTTGTTACCAATACTAACAAACTTATGGTGACCACAATTGCTATAAAGATGAAATTTGCAATCGCCACAACATTCTCTCCCTTAATCGAATTTAAAGTAGCCTCTTTACAGGTTGTTTTCACTCTTCCATCGATTCAAATAATTCATTGTAATTCGCATCCTCTTCATCCATAAAAGAAGCAAAGTCTGTCGTGGATGCATGGCGAATTCCATACCCACCAGTGTTCATAAACGTTTGGTATTCCTCTGTTTCCATTGCTTTAGTAATAGCCGCATCAAGAACCTCAATTATTTCCTGTGGTGTACCTTTTGGAGCTACAAACCCTCTCCATACACCAATGGATGTGTCAACCCCTTGCTCTCTTAGAGTAGGAACATCAGGGAATTGAGGTAATCTTTCTTCTCCTGCTACACCTAAAATTCTCAATTCTCCCGCATTCACTAGACTTTGCATCTCCGCTGCACTGACAGTCGTGGCTTCGACAAATCCACCGGCGGCGGCCACAGCTGCCGGATTTCCACCATCATAAGGCACATGAGAAAATTCAACACCATTGTCACTTGCTAACTTCAAAGCAGATACGTGCCAAATGCCTCCTGGTCCAGAGTTTGAAATCCGAAAGTTCCCTGGATTACTTTTTGCTTCCTCTATGAAGTCTGCAGCCGTTTCCCAAGGCGCATCCGCCTTAACTGTTAAACTTGCCGGGTCTTCATTTACAAGTGTAATTGCTTCAAATGCTTCATAGTCTTGATAGGTTTGACTAGAATACTTTTGGAGAAGTAAGGAGTTTGAAATAAAACCGATCGTATAACCATCTGGCTCAGCTTCAGCGATCTCTCTAAAACCTACTACGCCACCTCCGCCTTCTCTATTTACAATCACAACTGGACTATCTAGTTCTTGTTCCATAAAGGAAGCAATTTGGCGCGCAATCGCATCCGTACCTCCTCCTACAGCCCATGGAACGATAACCGAAATTTCTTTTTCAGGATAAGCTAACTCATTACTAGCATCAGCAGTTGCTTCGTGATTTCTTTCTCCGTCTGATTGTGTTGCTTCAGTTCCACAGGCAGCCAACATAATTGCAAAAATACCTGCTACACAAAGACCTCGCACCTGAAAAAATCCTTTCTTCATTTTGATGTTCATTTTTCTTTAACGCCTCCTCAATAAGTGAATTAACAAAAAGAAAAATTGGTGTATACAAGTAATCGCTTTCATTATTAAGCGAACAACCTGTAACTAAAATATAGTCGTTTGTATACAAAGAGTCAATATAATTTTCAGAAAAAATAAATATTATTGTTTTCTTAGTCATAAAACCCTTTATTTTAAGCAATTTTTAATGTATCATAATTTTAGTTATTTTAGTTTGTATACAAACAGGGAGGAACCTTGAATGTCCATATATGATCTGATTAGAGAAAAAATAATCATAGGAGCGTACAAGCCTGGCGATCGTTTAACAGAAGAAGCATTAGCTCATGATTTTAATACAAGCAGAACACCTGTCCGAGAAGCGGTTATGCAATTACAAAATGAGGGACTCATTACACCCTTAAAAAGAGGAATGAAAGTAACAAAATATACAAAGGAGGATGTGTGGAAAATTTACGGCCTACGTATTTTATTAGAAGGGGAAATGGCTTATCAAGCAGCTATTTACCGAACGGAAGAGCATATTAGTCTATTAAAAAAGGCAAATGAAGAATATCATAGTTTACTAGAGATCTTTAATAAAAATCAAGACAAAGAAATCATAAAAAAAGCCATGCAAATTAATCACTCCTTTCATAAAACTCTAGGAGAGGCGACTAATAATGAATATATCGGATTCTTATTATCAAAGGTAGTCATTGACCCACTTGTTTATCAATCCTTGTACTGGTATAACAAAAGCCGTCTCGAGCAATCCGTCATCGCCCATGAAAACATAACAAAAGCTATTATCAATAAAGATGGCGCACGCGCCAAATCAGCAATGCATGAACATATGTACCAAGGGAGAGATACCGTTTTGGCATTTATTGAAGATTAGGAATGGAAGCTTTTGTGACTCAACTGCTAATGACCTTACTAATTCTTCTAGAACGATCCGATTCTCTGTCCAGAATGAAGGGGAGCCAGCTTATCGCTCCGCAACGGCTCATTTTTACTAAGATGGAAATCAAACCTCGTTTTAGATTTCACCTCCTAGAGCCACATCGTACAGGCAACCAAGATATGACGAAAAAGCCTCCCACAAGTTCAGTGAACTTATGAGAGACTTATTGTAAAACTATTCTCAATGTGGGGGTTCCTCCCCTCACATCGAGGGTGCCAAAACCTTATTTTAAGCTTTTAGCTTAAGATTACATCATCCCAGGCATTCCGCCCATGCCGCCCATGTCAGGCATTCCGCCGCCTTCGTTTTCTTCAGGCTTGTCGGCGATTACTGCTTCTGTTGTGAGGAACATTGCAGAGACAGATGCTGCGTGTTGAAGGGCAGAGCGTGTCACCTTCGTTGGGTCAACGATACCGGCTTCAACCATGTTTACCCACTCGCCAGTCGCGGCATTGAAGCCTTGGCCGACTGCTTCGCCTTTTAGGCGTTCAACGATTACTGAACCTTCAAGGCCTGCGTTGTGAGCGATTTGGCGAACTGGCTCTTCAAGAGCGCGAAGAACGATGTTGACACCAGTTGCTTCGTCACCTTCTGCATCAACAGCTTGAACAGCCTGGATTACATTGATCAGCGCTGTACCACCACCAGCGACAATACCTTCTTCTACCGCGGCGCGGGTAGAGTTCAAGGCATCCTCGATGCGAAGCTTGCGTTCTTTAAGCTCAGTTTCTGTTGCAGCACCGACTTTAAGAACGGCGACACCGCCAGATAGCTTAGCAAGACGCTCTTGCAGCTTTTCTTTGTCAAATTCAGAAGTTGTTTCTTCAACCTGTGCTTTGATCTGGTTAACGCGAGCTGCGATTTGGTCAGCTGCACCGGAGCCTTCGACAATGGTTGTGTTCTCTTTTGTGACAACAACTTTGCCGGCGCGTCCAAGCTGCTCAATTGTAGCAGACTTCAGGTCAAGACCAAGATCTTCTGTAATCACTTCACCGCCAGTAAGGATCGCGATATCTTCAAGCATTGCTTTACGACGGTCACCAAAGCCAGGAGCTTTAACGGCAACAGCGTTGAATGTACCACGAAGCTTGTTGACAACGAGAGTCGCAAGCGCTTCGCCTTCTACATCCTCAGCAATGATTAAGATTGGACGGCCTTGCTGTACCACTTGCTCAAGCACAGGAAGAACTTCTTGAATGTTAGAAATCTTCTTGTCTGTAATCAAAATATAAGGGTTGTCAAGAACAGCTTCCATCTTATCAGAATCTGTTACCATATAAGGAGAAGCGTAACCGCGGTCAAATTGCATACCTTCTACGACTTCAAGCTCAGTTGAGAACCCTTTTGATTCTTCAATTGTGATTACGCCGTCGTTTCCGACGCGGTCCATTGCTTCAGCAATGATTTCACCGACTTCATTATCAGCCGAAGAGATCGCCGCAACCTGTGCAATCGATGCTTTTCCTTCGATTGGCTTAGAAATCTTTTTAAGCTCTTCCACAGCAGCTGCTGTCGCTTTTTCAATTCCTTTGCGGATCACCATCGGGTTCGCGCCGGACGTGACGTTTTTAAGTCCTTCGCGAATCATAGCCTGCGCAAGAACCGTTGCAGTTGTTGTCCCGTCCCCTGCAATATCGTTTGTCTTGCTCGCTACTTCAGCAACAAGCTTCGCACCCATGTTTTCAAAGGCATCTTCAAGCTCGATTTCCTTGGCGATTGTTACACCATCGTTTGTAATTAATGGAGACCCAAATTTCTTCTCAAGAACGACGTTGCGTCCTTTTGGTCCAAGCGTAACCTTTACCGCATTTGCTAATGCATCAACACCGCGAAGCATTGAACGGCGTGCGTCTTCGCTAAATTTAATGTCTTTTGCCATCGTTTCTACCTCCTAATTGATTGTATGTAGATCCTCTTTTCGATCCTTAACCGATAATAGCGAGAACATCACTTTCACGAAGAATGAGATATTCTTTGTTGTCATATTTTACTTCAGTGCCCGCATATTTAGAGAAAATAATCGAGTCACCTTCACTTACTTCAAGCGCGATACGCTCACCGTTGTCCGTTACACGGCCGGTTCCAACAGCGATGACTTTTCCTTCTTGAGGCTTTTCCTTCGCAGAATCCGGTAATACAATTCCGCTTGCAGTTTTTTCCTCAGATTCAACTAATTCAATCACAATTCGATCACCTAATGGCTTTAACAAGGAAAACACCCTCCTTCAAACCTTTGATTATAATTTTATTAGCACTCATTAGCACTGAGTGCTAACACAATTATTATGATAATCATATCGTCCTTATTTTGCAAGTCTTTTATCAAAAAAAAATAACGACAAAACGAGTCAATTTTCTCACCTAGCTTCTCCAAATCCTTCCTGCTTATTCCCTCTTTGTTCTTTTCTATTCAGTTGGGCGCTTCCCTTCTTATTTCGCTATAAAATATGATAAAATGAGAAGATGCTTGTTAGTTATAAGTACAGTTTATTATGTATAGACCTTATATAAAAAGGAGAAAAGCATATTGAATAAACGATATTGGTGGATTCTGATCACATATGTCATCATGCAGCTATCAGCGATACCGGGGGTAATTATTCTCAGAAACCTCGGCGTTGCACAAGAGCAGATTCCCGGGATTTGGAGCCTGTTCAGCTTTGGTCTCGGCTTTCTCGTTATCCTCCTTCTACTTGCACCCGATATGCGGGATCGCCATATGGTTCGCGGGCGTTCTTCGCGCGGCGAAGCAGTACGCTGGACAATCATTGGGGTTTTCATGGTTTTCGCCGCCCAATATGCGGCCGCTTTAATTGAGGTTTATCTGTTCGGAATTGAAGCTGGCTCAGAGAATACACAGCAAATCATTGAATTTGCCCAGGCGTTACCGGCTTTTATTATCGTCGTTTCCGTGATTGGACCGATTTTGGAGGAGATCGTATTTCGGCTTGTCATTTTCGGGGCGTTGTATAAACGGTTTAATTTCTGGATTGCCGGCTTTATCAGTTCCCTTATTTTTGCGGCGATCCATTTCGATTTCACTCACTTACTCGTTTACACGGCGATGGGCTTTGTCTTTGCCTACTTGTATGTCAGAACGAAACGGATCCTTGTCCCGATTGTTGCCCATGTCTCCCTTAACCTGTTCGTATCAGTCGTCAACGTCCTGCTTGTTGATGATCTTGAGAGATGGATGAGACAGCTTGAGGAACTTGAACAGCAAATGTCAATGATTACAGGAGGATTACTATGAGAGCATCGCCATTAATGATGGCGCTTCTTTACTTTTTTGTCGGCTGTCTGCTCGTCTTTTTCGCGATTCAAAGTGTAAGCAGCACAGGCTGGACCGTATGGAGCTTGTTAATTATTTCATTCGCCGCGATCGACTTTATGATCTCCCTGCGCTTCTTTCGCCTGCGTCGGGTCATCAAACAAGTCCAAAAGCAAAATAAAAAAAAGAAGTGAGCATTGTCACTTCTTTCAGTCTGTCGACAAAGTCTCGCAAAAGCGAGAGGTTCGACAGGCTTTTTTTGGTATAAGGATTTGTCACGATCCAAAGCTTTGAACCCGCTCCCGGGATGGGGGCACGCTTTCCGCAAGCGGGCGTTGAACGAACCGGCACGCCGGTGGATTTCAACCTGCCCTCTCCTCCAGCGTCACCAACCCGAGACAAACTAACGTAAAAGCGAAGTGAGCATTGTCAGTTCTTTTTCCCCCTTGCTCCCCACCAAAAAAGTCCGAGTACCGCCAGTACGACGATGAGTATCGGTGCGATCATAATCAGAAAGAAGTTCACAACCCCACCTCCTATTTTCGTCCTTCCACATATTTATTATCAAACAGAAACAGGCGCATTAACAAATAGAGTGACGGAATTAGCAGGCAGAGACCGGCTATGAAGGCGACGATCAGCGCAATGGCCATCGCCTCGTTCGTAAAGCCGTCATAAATCGTTAAATGCGGATAGAGCAAATACGGCAAATGAGACGCTCCATAGCCGAAAAAGGCCGTGGCAAACTGGAGCATAACAAAGATAAAGGCTAAACCGAGCTGCCGCTTTTTCCAGACAAAATAGACGGCGCCAAGGAAAAACAGAAAGGATAAGCTGAACACCCATGATATATCCACCATCTTGGCAAAATGCACCGGGTTATGCTGATTGAGGGCAAAGAAGACGAGCACGCTTGCCAAAATCGTCGGAAAGCTCCAGAATAACGCATAGCCTCTTAATACCTCAAACGCCTTCATATCCCGCGCTTTATAAGCATAAAACGTCAGGAAGCAGGCCGAAATGTAAAGCACGCTGACAATCGCCAGAATAACGACCGACCATGAGTAGAAGCTGGAAAACAAGGCGCCGTAATCAAGCATGACATTGTCGTTCTCGATGACGATAAAGCCACCCTCTGAAATCGTCAGCACAACCGATAAGGAAGCGGGAATCAACAGCCCCGTCGCCCCATACAGAAACTTATAGAGCCGGTTTCCACGGAAGCCGTAATGATAAAAGGCATAATACGAGCCTCTGATCGCCAGCAAAACAATCGCGAAACTCCCGGGAATCAGCAAAGCCGTGCCATAGTAGTACGCCGTCGATGGAAAGAAACCGATAATGCCGATGAAAAAGAATACGAGAAAGACATTGGTCACTTCCCAGACCGGGGAAAGATAACGGTTGATCACTTTGTTGATAATATGCTCCCGTCCGGTTACTGTCGAATAGTAGCTAAAGAAGCCGGCGCCGAAATCAATCGACGCGACAATTAAATAGCCATATAAGAATGTCCACAACACGGTAATTCCAATTAATTCATAATTCATGATCTCCCCCCTCTATTCGATTCCCCGATCAAGTAATTCCTGTTCAACCGGATTCGATTTAAACATTTTCCGTAAAACGGTCACACATGACACCGCCAGTACCAAATAGAGCAAAATAAAGAGGTAGAGCATCAGGTCAACATGCTGAGACGTAGTCGCTCCCTCCGCGGTTCTCATAAAGCCATTGAGAATCCAAGGCTGCCGGCCAATCTCTGCAAAGAACCAGCCCATTTCAATCGCGAATAGCGCAATCGGAGCACCGGCAAGAATCGCCCACAGCAGCGGCTTATTATGCTCATTCCATTTCTTTCTGAGCCGCATGATGACAAACAACATCGAAACCGCAGCCAGGAAGATCCCGCTTATGACCATCAAATCAAATAAATAATGGACGATCATCGGCGGCAAGTCTTCTTCAGGAAATTCCTCGAGGCCGATTACCTCTGCCCCCGGATCTCCGTGGGCAAGAATGCTTAAAGCATACGGGAGCTCCAGCGCATAAGCAATCTCTCCATCCTCGGTCAAAATTCCGCCTAAGATCAATGGCGCTTCCGTCGTCGTCTCAAAATGCCACTCAGCCGCCGCAAGCTTTTCCGGCTGATATTCCGCTAAATATTTACCGGACAAATCGCCGATCAGTGCGGTGACGATGGCAAATACACAAGCGACCGTCATCGTTAAATGTAGAGCTTTTTTATGATAAACATGTTGATTGCCCCGCAGTAAATAAATCGCGGCAATCGCGGCCAGAATGAAGGCCGATGTTAAATAAGCTGATGAAAGAACATGAGCGACCTTGGTCGGCGTCGCCGGATTAAACATCGCCGCAAGCGGGTTAATATTCGTGATAACCCCGTTCTCCACTGTAATTCCGTAAGGTGAATTCATAAAAGCATTGACCGTCGTGATAAAAAATCCCGAAGCCGAAGCGCCGATCACCACCGGAATCACCAGCAGCCAGTGATGAATTTTCTTTTTAAAACGATCCCACGTATAAAGGTAAATCCCAAGAAAGATCGCTTCAAAGAAGAACGCGAATGTCTCCATAAACATTGGCAAACTGATCGCATGCCCGGCAACCTCCATAAAGCTGGGCCACAATAAACTTAGCTGGAGGCCGATAGCCGTTCCTGTCACGACTCCGACCGCCACCGTTATCACAAACCCGCGCGCCCACCGACGCGCAAGCAAGCGGTAATGCTCATCATTTCGCTTAATTCCGATCCATTCCGCCAACGCAATTAATAGCGGAATACCGACCCCGATTGTCGCAAAAATCGCGTGAAAGCCCAACGTCACACCTGTTAATATCCGACTGTATATCACCGGATCGTACTCCATCATTTCTCCTCACCCTCCTTAGAAAAACACCAAAGGCATCTTTTTTCATCATCCTGTAAATTTTTTATTCATCCTTTTACAAAATGCTCACCTTTTCACATTCAAATTAAAATGGGCTTTAAAATTGAGCCAAGACAAGCTTTTCACTACTGCCACTATCACTATAGGTTTTACAAGGCGATTGTAACATATCGAAAAAGCCGCCGAGAAAATGATCAATGAATATTTTGTGAAAGGAATCACATTGTCATGATTTATTCTTTTTTTCTATACCATTTGTTCATTATTTCTAAACACAGCAGCGCAATGGATTGTAAGCTAGGTTGCTTTGAGAAAGCAGAAAAAACCGGGGAACAGGGATGATCTTTTTTCACCCTGTGTCCCGGATCTGAAAGCAGTGAATAAAGTCAGTGCCTCCTTAATGCCCCAGAGTTTATTCATTTAAATCATTTATTTTTGCAGCAATCCTTCACGCTGCTCAATCTTAACATGCAAGTCCTCTCTCTTTCGCAAAAGCTGCCGGCGTAGATAAGGCAGCACCCAACGGTCTCCCCCAAACCGTCCAGCATTGGCCCCTGCCGCCATAATAAATATAGAAATCAAAATAAGCAGCGGATTTGTAGAAATCGTTCCGGCAAATAAAAAGGACATATTCATCGCTACGCCAAAAAAAGCAGCGGCAGAAGTCAGAATACCAGTAATCAGTCCTAAACCAACAAGAATCTCTCCCCAGGCGACAACGAGACTAAATAGATCGGCATACGGAATCGCCACAGATTCTAAAAACGTTACATAAACAGGATATAAAACTTCCTCCCCCTTCATCACGGGATTCGTTACCGCACTTTCCAAAAAACCTCCCGCATGAAATCCCCCTGTCACCTTGCCAACTCCTGAAGATAGCCAGGCCCAGCCTAAATAGAGGCGTAATATGACCATAATTCCTGCTACTACCTTGTTTTCTCGTAAAAATTGTCCAATCATCAAAATGTCCCCCTCATTCATGTTCACTTAAAATGATATTGTGAATGTTTTCACAATGTTTATAAGGTAAGTATATCGGACTTAGATCAATTTGACTACCATATCTTACACATTTCACACTTTGTTCAATATTTCACAAACTATTGTGTAAAATTTAAGATGGAATAGTTCTTGTGCTGCTGTTACCCTAGGATCGTATCGATTCCTCTAATCAAAAAAACGAGCAGGAACCTGTTTCCCTGCTCGTTTTTCAACCTTTATTATGAATCGGCTGCTTCCGCTTCTTCCCGTTCTCTTTCTGCTTTTTGTACTTTCCGGTACGTCACATAGGATACCCAGATGCTGAATTCATAGAGCAGCAAGAGGGGCACCGTGACCATTAAATGCGAAATGACTTCAGGCGGGGTAATCATCCCGGCGATGACCAGCAGCACAAAATAAGCTAGCTTGCGCACCTGGCTTAACAGCATCGGGGTTATGATCCCCAGTCTCGTTAAAAACATCACGATCACAGGGAGCTGGAATAACACACCGAATGGGAGCGTCACCTGAAAAAGAAACGTAAAGTATTCATTAATCCCATACTGTTCCGTAATACCGAGCCGCTCTGCTAAATTGCTCATGAACTGAACCAGGTAAGGAAACAAAATAAAATAAGCGAAGGCGATTCCCGCTAAAAACAGCAAAAATGCAAGCGGAATATAGGACAATGTCGCCTTCTGTTCATTCTCATGAAGGCCGGGCCGGACAAAAGCCCAAAGCTGATACAGAATAATTGGGAACGTTAAGATTAACGCACTCGCGAATGCGAACGTCATAAAGATCCGGATTGAATCGGTCATTTTAAAGGCGTTCATCGGCAAATCAGCTGCGGTTGGCGTGCTCTGCAAATATGTGATTAAAGGAGTCGCTAAAAAAAAGCCGGCGATAAAAGCCACTGCAAAGAAAGCGAGTGTGATGATTATTCGCCGCCTTAACTCCACAATGTGTTCCATCACCGACATATCTTTTTGTTCCATGGATAAACCCTTCCTGCTTAGGCTTTGTTATTATCTTTCTTTTTATCGTCATCATCATCCGCCAAGCCTTTTGTTGCATGCTTGAATTCACGCAGTGTATTCCCAGCAGCTTTTCCAAGCTCCGGCAGTTTTTTCGGACCAAAAATCAACAATGCAACAAGCGCAATAATCGCAATACTTCCTGCTCCTAATCCCATAGGTAGCACCTCCTTGTCCTTTTAGCATACTCAGCAACAGCTTCGCTGAGGAACTTCGCTTGCAGTCATACTCCCGGTGGGCCGTCAAGCCGCTCCGTTCGCCACCCGTTTGCTTTTCGGAATACTCCCGGTCGGAGTATTCCTATTATACGGGATAATGCTTTAGAAAATAAACTAACGCCTGTAATTCGACGGACAGGTCAATGTGATGGACGCGGACTTCTTCGGGCACGTCCAGACGGGCCGGTGTGAAATTAAGGATTCCCTTAATTCCTGATTGCACGAGCTGATCGGCAATCTTTTGCGCAGCGAGAGCCGGGACTGTCAAAATGGCGACCGTCACCTCCGGATCAATCAGCTCAGTCAGCTGTTCAAGATGATAGATCGTCACTCCACCAATGTCCTTGCCGACCTTTTCCTGATCAACATCAAACGCCATCACAATTTCAGTATTATTATTTTTAGAAAAATTGTAGTTCAAAAAGGCTGTCCCAAGGTTGCCGACACCGACAAGAATCACTTTCGTCAATTCATCCTGGTCAAGTGTCTTACGAAAAAAAGAAAGCAAATAATTGACATTATAGCCATAGCCTTTTTTCCCAAGTGCTCCAAAATAGGAAAAGTCGCGACGAATGGTCGCTGAATCTACTTTCACTGCCTCACTCAATTCTGTTGACGATACTCTCTGTTTTCCTGAGGCCTGGAGATTCTCCAAAAACCGATAGTACAAAGGCAGCCGCTTTGCAGTTGCTTGGGGAATCTTCGTTTGCTCACTTTTCATCAGCGCCTCCCTCCTACCTGCGAGGACATGGTCCTCATTTTTTCATTGTACACCATTTCACACAGTTTGTAAGTGGTTTCGTTTCATGTTCAATAAGTTGTTGAAAGATTAATTCTGCGATACACTCACAGTATACAGCTTTTTTGAAAACACGTCGTATCTTGCCAGAAGATAGAAAGGGAAAATCATGATTGTTTTACAGTGCATCAATCTTTCAAAATCATTCGGTGCAGAGCCTATTTTATCAAATATTAAACTAGATATCCAAACTGGAGAACGTCTTGCCCTCGTCGGACGTAATGGAGCCGGCAAATCAACCTTGCTGAAAATCATTGCCGGACAGCTTTCCTATGATGAGGGCGAGCTGATGCTCCCTAAAGGGATGGAGCTTGGCTACCTCGCCCAGGACACTGGACTCGAATCCAACCTGTCGATCTGGGATGAAATGCTGACTGTCTTTGAGCCTTTGCGCCAAATGGAACAACAGCTGCGCACGCTGGAAGCGCAAATGTCCGACCCTGATTTACTGCAAAACGCCACGCGCTATGAAAAGCTGCTGCGGGAATACGATGAAAAGCAGCTCGCTTTCAAGGATAAAGGCGGCTATCAATATGAAGCCGACATCCGGACCGTGCTTGCCGGGATGAACTTTGCCGACTTCGAATACAGCACGAAAATTGCCACGCTGAGCGGCGGGCAAAAGACGCGGCTTGCTTTAGCAAAGCTGCTTCTGACAAAGCCGGACCTGCTCATTCTTGATGAACCGACCAACCATCTCGACATTTCCACCTTAACCTGGCTTGAGCATTATTTGCTCGGCTATAAAGGAGCGATTTTGATCGTCTCCCATGACCGTTATTTTCTCGATAAAATCGTCACAAAGGTCGTTGAGATTTCCAGAACGAAATCAACCAAATACTACGGAAATTACAGTGATTACCTCGAGGAGAAGGCAAAGCGCTACGAGCTTGAAGTAAAGCAATATGACAAGCAGCAGGAGCAAATTGCCAAGCTCGAGGACTTCATTCAAAAAAATATCGTTCGCGCCTCGACGACAAAGCGGGCACAAAGCCGGCGCAAGCAGCTTGAGAAAATGGAGCGGCTCGACCGGCCTCAAGGTTCCGAGAAATCCGCTTCCTTTTCTTTTGAGATTGACAGACAAAGCGGAAATGAAGTGCTGCGGGCAACCGGCCTTCATGCAGCCTACGGCGAGCACTCGATTTTCCGCAATCTTGATTTGGCGATCGACCGCGGCGAAAGCGTCGCCCTGATCGGTCCAAATGGAGCCGGCAAATCGACGCTATTAAAAGCGTTAATGAAGGCAATCCCGCTTCAGGACGGAACGATCCGCCTCGGCAGCAACGTAACGATTGGCTATTACGATCAGGAGCAGGCGAATCTCCAATCGAACAAGCTTGTGCTGCAGGAGCTGTGGGATGACTATCCGTTATTACCTGAAAAGGAAATCCGGACCGTGCTCGGCAACTTTCTATTCAGTGGGGATGATGTGCTCAAGCCAGTGTCGGCGTTAAGCGGCGGCGAAAAGGCGCGCCTTGCCTTGGCGAAGCTAATGATGCAAAAAGCCAATTTCCTGATTCTTGATGAGCCGACGAACCATCTCGATCTCGACGCAAAAGAAATGCTGGAAGCGGCCTTGATTGATTATCCTGGCACCTTGCTTTTCGTCTCACATGACCGTTACTTCCTCAACCGGATTGCGACAAGAATGGCCGAGCTTGAGAATGGTCAAATCACGAATTATCTTGGTGATTACGACTACTATGTAACGAAAAAAGCGGAAATGCAACAGCGCGAGCAATTGGAACAGGAGGAAGCCGGGAACCCGACCCAACCAGAGGAACAGTCCGACAAACGGAATTATGAGGCGGACAAGGAAGCGAAAAAACTGGAACGCCAGCGTGCACGCCGAATTGAAGAGCTCGAGCAGCTTATTGAACAGGCGGAAACGGAGCTTGCCAAATGTGAAGAAGCGCTTTGTGATCCCGAGATTTACTCCAATCACGAGGAGGCTCTGGCTCTCCAGCAAAAAATCGATCAGCTTCATCCAACTATCGAGAGATACATGGAAGAATGGGAGCAGCTGCAGGAATAAAGCACTTCGTCCTACAAAGGGCTGGACAAAAGGTAAAAACAACCTTTTGTCCAGCCCTTGCTGTCTCAGTCTTTTTTAGTGCGCTGCCTGAAGGGCGATGATGCGCTCGGGATAGTTTGTCGTAACCCGCAGCTCGTCGTGAAAGCTTGCAAGCTTGTTCAGCGTGTCCTCATCATCCACTGTCCAGACGCCGATCTTGATCCCCGCCTGAATTAGCTCATTAATCAATGATTCCGTTATATAGGCGTAATGCATCGAAATAAAGCTTGCTCCTGTATAGCGCGCCTGCTCAACTAAAAGAGTCGGCCGGCCAAGGTAAACGAGCCCTGTTTCAATCGCCGCATCAGCGTCTTTAACCGTCTTCACACTAATGTGGTCAAACGAAATGACGGTAACCTGACGCTCGAGCTGATAGGACTGGATCAGCTTCACAACGGCTTCCTCCAATCCTGGATAATGGTCTGCGGTTTGCTTGAGCTCGATCACGAGACGACTCGTCCGGCCTTTGAACATTTGAAATACCTGCTCTAAAGAAGGAATCTTCTCCGCCATGAATTCCTGGCCGAACCAGCTGCCGGCAGTAAGCTGCTGCAGCTCGAAGAACGTATAATCGCGGACGGCGCCTCTGCCATTCGTTGTCCGCTCTAATGTATGATCATGAATGACGACCGGAATGCCATCCTTCGACAGGTGGACATCCAGCTCCACTTCGGTAATGAACGGCTCGTCCAATGCCAGCCGAAAAGCGGCCAGCGTATTTTCAGGCGCTTGTCCGGACCAGCCCCGGTGTGCAATTATTTTCATCCTATCGTCACCTTCCTGCTTTTATTTTACTCCTGTATACACAAACGCCCGGATAATTTGACGTTGAGCGAAGAAAAAGACAATCAAAATCGGCAGAACCAAAATCATGTTGCCGGCCATTAAAATATGCCAGGCGACACCGCCTTCGACCTGCAGCAATTTCGTAACACCAATAGGCAATGTCCGCGAAGCGTCGGACGTCGTCATGACGAGCGGCCAGAAATAATCATTCCAATGAGTAATAAAACTGAACAAACCGAACGTAATTAATACAGGCTTGGCCATCGGTACCATAATTTTGATAATGATCTTCCATTCACTCGCCTCATCAAGCCTGGCCGCTTCAATCAGCTCCTCTGGCACCTGCTTAAAGGATTGCCGCAGCAGAAAAATACCGAAGGCGCTTGAAGCAAACGGAAGAATCAGCGCCCAGAGCGTATCAAGCAGGCCCCATGCACTCATTTGCAAGTAAACTGGTAAAAAGATCAGCTGCGCCGGAATCATCAACGTAATCATCGTCAAACCGAAGAAAAAAGTATCCCCTTTAAACCGGTAGCGCGCAAAGGCGTATGCCGCCGGGATGATCGTACAAAACTGCAGGATAAGAATCCCGACAGACACGAGGATGCTGTTGACGAAAAACCGCAGAAACGGACCCGAGTTCCACGCCTTTTCAAAATTGCTCCAATGAAAATCCGCAGGAATCCATTTCGGCGGGAAAATGATCGTCTCGCCCAGTGATTTAAGCGAGGTCGACATCATCCAAACAAACGGCATCGCAAAGATGATCACGATGCAAATCAGGCTAATCGCGCGCAGCAGCTTGAGGGCAACTACTTTGTACTTCATAAGCATCTCCTTTCTTAGCGGTAGTGAACGCGTTTGGCAAGCAGGCGGAAGTATATAATCGTCAATAGGCTGACGACAATCAGCAGAATGACACCAGCCGCGGATGCATAGCCGATCTTAAAGAAACGGAAACCATTTTCATAGATGTAGTAGACGAAGGTGTTCGTTGAATTGATCGGCCCTCCCTGCGTCATAATCGAAATCGTATCAAAGATTTGAAAGGAGCCAATCATACTGATCACAGCCAAAAAGAACAGCGTCGGCGACAGCATTGGCAGCGTAATTTTCGTAAATGTTCTCCACGGACTCGCCTCGTCCAAAGATGCGGCCTCGTACATGTCTTTTGGAATGCTTTGCAGGCCGGCGATAAAGACAAGTGTATTAAAACCGACCCCTTTCCAGACGGCGACAATGACTAAGGAGTACAACGCGGTGTCCGGGTGGGTGAGCCATTGCACCTTATCAATCCCGAACAGTCCAAGAAACCAGTTAAGCAGACCGTAATCAACATCCATCATCCACATCCACAGCATCGAAATCGAGACTAGCGAAATAATATGCGGACTGAAAATCGCTCCTTGGACAAAGCTGTAGATGACCCCCTGCTTATTGAGCCAAAGCGCTAAAAACAGCGAGATGGTCAGCGTAAAGAAAACGGTCAGAAACGTATAGACTGCCGAATTGCGCATCACTTCGATAAATTCCCGTTCGGCCAGCAGCGATTTGAAGTTTTCCAATCCAACGAAGTCCTTCGTCGGACTGACGAAATTCCAATCAAAGGCACTTAAGTAAATCATGTAGAAGATGGGATAAATAAAAAACAGGCAGAAAATGATCACCGCCGGCGCAATCATCATGTAAGGGCGCAGCACCATCCAATTCACGTAACTAAACCCCCTCCAGCACAAGCGGCTTTTGTCCAATTGAGACATGGCGCATCCGCATTCCGTCTTTATCAAAGAAATAGAGCTTCTCCAGCGGGATCGCGAGGTGAATCATTGTCGCTTCCTCGACATTCGTTTGAAACTGCTTCACCCGGCAAAAACCGGCTGCCGTTTTCACCTTGTAAATAATCTCGGCGCCCAACGTTTCCCGCGTCACGATCTCTCCCGGAATAACGAGCTGGTTATCATGATGGGACGAACCGCTTAGCCGTACGACCTCGGGTCTGAAACCAACATAGCCCGCCTTAAGATTGACATCCGGAAGATACATCCTGACCTGTTGATACGGAACGACATTCATCGCCGGCGTGCCGATGAACTCAGCCGTAAACGTATTATTCGGATCGCGGTACATTTTCATCGGGCTGTCGATCTGCTGGACCTCTCCTTTATTTAATAGAATAATTTCATCCCCCATTGACATTGCTTCCACTTGGTCATGCGTCACATAAACAAATGTCGTGCCGAGCCGTTTATGCAGCTCGATCAGCTCCGTCCGCATCTGGTTGCGCAGCTTCGCATCAAGATTGGATAACGGTTCATCCAATATAAACACCTGCGGCTTTTTGACCATTGCCCGCGCCAGGGCGACGCGCTGGCGCTGTCCGCCGGATAAATGCTGCGGCTTCTTCTTTAAATACTCCGTCAGACCGACAATTTCGGCAATTTCATTGATCAGCTTTTTCCGCTCGGCTTTCGGCACTTTTTTATTAATCAGGCCAAACTCAATGTTTTCTTTCACTGTCATCGTTGGGTATAAGGCGTAATTTTGAAACACCATCGCGATATTGCGCTTTCCAGGCGGCACTTCATTGACGCAGCGATCACCGATCCAAATGTCGCCACTTGTTTGCTTTTCCAGTCCGGCAATCATTCGCAGCGTTGTCGATTTGCCACAGCCAGAAGGTCCAACCAGCACGGTGAAGGAGCCGTCTTTGATCGTTACGTTTACATCTTTAACGACCTGTGTCTCATCAAAGGCCTTTGTGACATTCTTCAAGACGATTTTTGCCATTTTGTAGGTCCCCTTTCTCGTTCAATTCGTTGTTACCCTGTGATCTGAATCGTTCTCGCAGTAAGTACTTCGGCTAACTGGTCAACCGTTTTTACAGTAACATCCGGTTCCATCCATAACCCATGATGCGTATAGCGCGTAATCAGGCACGTCTTTCCTCCGACCGCTTTAACAGGGTACAGGTCATTCCACGGATTGTCGCCAATTGAGAGAATATGTTCAGGCTTGTAGCCCTCTTCCAGTAAATGTTTCACATAGGCGCTCATTCCAAGCGGTTTTTTCGCGTCATACATGTATTCATCAAACAACCCGCCGATGTTCAAATAGTTGACAAACTCTTCGCCGGAAGGGGACGGTGTATTCGTCATAAACACTTTTCTTTCCACCTCCAGCTTTTCAATCGCGGCAAATAACGGCTCGCAGCGTTCAATCGAAAACGGCGATTGCAGCATTTCCTTCCTTACTTGATTAAAAGCCGCCACGCACTTCTCTTGAGCAATTTGATGCTTTTCAATATAGAAATTCGCCACACACCACGGATCACCGAGATAGGCAAGCTGCTCGCTTTCCAAATTAACAAGGTCGGGCGTAACCGTTTGCTCCTCTCCCTCCCAGGAAAAAGCTTTTGCGATCCTCTCTTCCTTATAGAGAAAAACAATTTTCTTCTCCCGATCGAGGAAATGTCCTAATTGAATCGGGTGCTCGCCTGCTAAAATCTGATACGCCTCGTTGACCGTCTGGTGAACCTCTCTCTCGGACAGTTTGTCTTTTAATAAATAGGTGATATAACGCTCCAAGAAGGAATATTCCTGATAAAGGGTTCCATCTAAATCAAAAATCGCCACTTTACTCGTTTGAAACGGGTGCATTCATCCGACCTCCATTCTTATGCTGAAAAAGGGGCTGCAACACTTCGCAACCCCGCTTTGACCTTCATGTTCAGGGCATTACTGCAATAACTGATTAGCCTTTTCCGCCGCGGTATTCAACGCGTCTTCGGGACTACTATCCTCATTAATGAGCGAGCGTGTAATTTCATCTTGCAGAATCTTTGAGATTTCCGGGTATTGATCGAGCATTGGACGCGGTCTCGCATACTCAAGCTGCTCGACAGCGACCTCATATTGTGGAAACTCCTGATACAGGCTTTGCATCACATCGCTTTCAACGGCGGATAAACGGCTAGGCAGATACCCAGTATACTCACTTGCATAAACCGTCTGTTCCGTCGCGGTCATCCATTTAATAAATTCCCACGCTGCTTCCTGCTTTTCCTCATCCAGCCCGGCAGTCATGACTAAGTTACAACCACCTGTCGGCACTCCGTACGTCTCATTGGCCGGCATGAAGGTTGTATTCAACTCAAAGCCCTGCTCATCGGCCATCGTCAGCCAGTAGGAAAGGTCGGCCGTCGAACTGAAGGTCATGGCCGCACGCCCATTCGCAAAATCCTGCTTTGCCGTGTCCCCGGCTTCATCCCCTGTCGGAATTTTAATAATCCCTTCATCGTTCATCCTTTTCCAAAATTCAACCGGCGCGACTCCTGCTTCACTGTTAAAGGCGACAGACTGCTCATCGTCGGCAATCATTTGGCCTCCGCTTTGCGCGACATAGGCCTCATAGAACCAAATGTTTACAGGCAACGTCATCCCAACCCGCTCGCCTTCAACTGTCAAAGCTCTCGCATACTCTTCAAATTCTTCCCATGTTTTTGGACCAGATGGATCAAGCCCGGCTTCTTCAAGCAGGGTCGCATTCAAATAAAGAATTGGCGTACTGCGTAAGTACGGCAGTGCATATAAGCGTTCATTAACGTAGGAATTCCCCATTAGACCTGGGATAAAGTCATCCATATCAATATCATCGCGCTCGATAAATGGCGTTAAGTCTTCCGTCATTCCTGAGTTGGCAAAAATCGCCACGGAGGCAATTTCATTTTGCGTCACTTCCGGCGCATTCCCGGCAGCAAACGCCGCTTGTGTTTTCGCGTGCAAATCATCATAGGAGCCTTGATATTCAGCTGTGACGTGGATGCGATCCTGCGACTCGTTAAACATCTTAACTAGATTCTCGTTATTTTCACCGATTTTATCTCCCCAGGCGTACCAGTATGTGATTTCAATTTTGTCTCCCTCTCCGCCCTGAGCCCCCTCATCTCCACTAGCCGAAGCATCGGAGGCCGTATCATCGGCCGATTGACAAGCAGCTAACACAAGCATCACCATTACTGAAACGAGCAACATCGACAATCTGGTTTTCATTTGATCCATCTCCTTTTATTTGCTTTTATTTTCCTCTTCCTTGCCTTAGACTCTAAAAAAAGAGACCTCGCTCCAATAGACAGAATGAAAGAATCATTCATCTCTATTCGGCAAGGTCTCTCTGCTCATCGCACCAACTATTCTATTTACTTGTTAGGGTCATCATAGCTTTCAAATATTAAGAGAACATGAAAGAAAGATAAAGCTTTTATGAATAAGCGACCGCCCCGGCCAGGTCCGCTTTCCACACATCCCGATTAGAGGTCGAAACAGCCAACGCCCCATGGGCGAGAGCCGCCTCGGCATGCTCCTTTTCCGTCAGCAGCCCGCCGGTAATAATCGGGACATCCTTTGTAAAGGTTTTAATCTCCGCGAGGATTTCAGGAATCCGGGCCGGCATAATTTCAATAATGTCAGGCTTGTTTCTCTCAAGCTGCACGGGAAGGTTGACGAGAATCTCGGAGTCAATCATAAAGATTCGTTGCACCGTCAAAAGCTGACGCTTCTTAGCAGAAGCGATCAAACTCGGCTTTGTTGTGACGATGCCTGTTGGTCTGACATAGTTGGCGATAAAATCAAGCCCGTCGCTATCATTGCTTAATCCTTTGATCTTCTCGATATGGACGAATGTCGGCAGGCCGGCTTCAATTAGCACCTCGACATAATGCTTAATCACATTTATGTTGCCTGTTAAGAGAAAGACGCTGCCGATTTGCTCACGCAGCTTCAATACAAGATCAATATGCTTCGGCGTTTTCACCGCGGCGATTTTCTTCGTCTCTGCTATGCGCGTAAAGATATCCTTTGTCCCGTTCATTCCTTTTCCCCTTTCTTGAAGCTTTAAAAAGGTTTAGCTTACATCAACAACCGGCAAGAGCGACACCCGGCATTCACGATCAATCGCTTCTCCCCGTACATCGGTTTGATGGGTGAAGTGATTCATATGCTTGTAGACAACAGGAGCGGCTTCCGCCATGACAAGATCCTCTACATCCACCGCCGAGACAATGATTTCTTCCGGCGTAAGCTCAATCAGACGCAGCGCATGCTGATCAAGACAAGCCGACACTTGGACAAAGGTCCAATTTTCCTTTTTCACAATCGAATCAATATGGGTGTGACCATTGAAATACATTCCGATTCCGCGCTTTTTCTCCAAAATCGACCAGACATCGATCTCCGGATGAATCGACCCTTTTTCATGATCAGAGCGCTTCGTCGTTTGATAAACCGGATGATGGGCAAAGACAAGTAGCGGCTTCGTCCCCGATTCAGCGACAACCTCTTCTAACCAATCAAGCTGCTCTTCGTCCAGCCAGCCGCCCCAATCTTCATAATCCATTTCTTTCGCCGTATCAAGAAAAGCGAGGACAGCTTCATCGGTCTCAATCGTGTGATAGCGCTTTTGACCCGAAATCGTCAGCACCGCTTCCCGCGTTTGCGCATATAGATCATGATTTCCTAGAACGTGAATGAAGTTTTTTTGATGATGGTTAATCAGACGATAAATATCCTCCAATTCACTTGAGTGGCCGTAATTGGTCAAATCACCAAGTGAAAGATACAAATCCGCCTCAACTTGAAGAAAGTGATCGATAAACCTTTTGTAAAAGACTTCCCGTGCTTCAGCCAACCCGTCAATAGCTGCATCAATGTCCGGATAGTGCAAATCCCCGATAAGTGCCAGTTTCACTTTCATTCTCCTCTCTTCGTTTCAATCATCATGGAACATCGGCTTGTCCAACAATCCAAAATCTGTCGGTGGTTTTTTCGTTTTTTGAACGGCTTCTCTTTCAAAAAAATGAAAAAACCTCTCCTACTGTCCTTCGCAGACAGTAAGCAAGGTTTCTCCTATTCTCTACCTTAATGGTCTTTGTTTATTTACTTCTTACGTTCACTATACGGTTACATTGTTAAGTGATTATTAAGGGAATGTTTAGTTTCCTTATAAAAAGCTGTTATCCTTTCCAGCTTCCGGCTCTTTTGCAGATTTAACCAGCCAGAAGTAATAGCTCGATACAACACAGAACATCGAAGTAGCCGCCGCCACGACGCCGGAATCATTAAAAAGCAGCAAAGAGAACGAAGCGACGACTCCGGCCTGCATAAAAAGCTGCATATCAGCTCTTTTTAACTGACGCCGCTTTCTCCACAGCACAATCGCCCCGAGCAAATAGCTTGTTACTAACAGCTGTGTCCAATTGGAATGCTTAAACAGCTTGAAGTTCATTGCCAGCTTCCTCTGGATCAAGTCGATAATGAACCTTACATCCCCCTGTAAAAGCCTCTCAAAGGCCGAGCCAATATGAGTCCGTTCACCCGTTAGCTGCAGAATAAACAAGAGCAGGACGCCACCGACCAGCACAGCGAGCGTCATTATCGCAAACCTCCCCGCTGACAAACGCGATTGACAGAGCCGAGATAGCAGGAAAGCGAATGTAATCATCGCTGATAAAGTCGCCCCGGCATTCGTCCCCAGCGTGCTTTTTCCGAGCACGAGAATCACCACGATCGCCAGCACTCCCGCCCCGGTAAGCGCCAGCCATTTGCGGGGATAAGATAATAACGGCATCAACACCATTAAAGCAACGATCAGATAAACCCCGGCAAACTCATTTCCCATGCCGTAATAGCGCGCACCAATGATGGGATCATAGCCTAAATACGAGCGCTGCATAAACGGAGAGCCGAGTGCAACATCGCACGTCAGCAGCAAAAAGGTGACAAGACCCGTCCAGAAAATCGGAATTCTTGTTTGATCCACGAGATATCCACATGTAATCGAACTAATAATTAACAGGATGATAAAGCCCCACACCCCTGTATACGGTGTCAGCCGGGCCAACGCCAAAAACCAAAACGGCGACCAGAGCATCGAAAGGAGCAGGAGACGGATTAGCTTGCGGTACATCTGTTTCGATCCTTCTGTGATGAAGCTGAACCCTCCCGCTGTAATCAGGGCGATAACGAGAAAGGAAATATAGGTTGATAACACATTGGCGCGACTTTTATAAATAAGGACCATTTCATCGACAGCCTTGGAAATATTTCCGCCGTCGCTTCGCTCCTGGCGGATGATCTCTCCGGTAAGATGCACTTCACCGCTTGATAGGCCGAAAGAGTCAAGCAGCGTCGGGATGACATCAAGACTGCTAACCAAATACGGCTGCTTCGTCGTCGCCGACGTAAGCATCTCCCCCTTCTTCTCTCCCCAATAAAACACCGGGGCCAGCTGCTGTTTCTCGCGATAAGCGTCCTCATTCATCATCGGTGCCAATAGCCAGATTTCCTCCGCATAGCCGCTCTCATTCAGCTCCTGTAAAAAGCTGCTTAACCGCTGTAATTGCTGCTGGCGTTTATCCGCAAAAAGCTGCTCCTCGATAAAAGGTTTCTGCTCATAGAGCCGGTGTAAGTCGCCCCATTCAATTACGCTTAATTGCCGCCGGTCTTTTGCTTCCGCCAACTGCTCCATAAGAAAAGACGGATTCATCTCAACACCGGACGGCGCCTGTGGATTAGCGCGCACAGCTTCGAGTAAGCTTCCCTCACCTTCCCCTTGTTGATTCATAATGAGCAAGGAACCGTAACGCAGCTGTTCAACAGTCGTATCGCTATGACCAAAAACCCGCCGTTCAACCCCAGCATCTTCAAGCATTTGCCCTAATAAACCGGTCGTCACAGCCGTGTTCTTTTTCTTAAGTTGTGGATAATAAGGGTGAAACAGATTTCCACCTGCCGTCCGCCAACCGACCTGGGACATCCACTGAGCAACATCCATCTCCTGAAAGCTTTCGCCAAGCTGGTAGCTGTTCCATCCTTTAACGCCGACTGTTCGCACTCCTAAACTTAACGTCATCATATTATTCAAATAAGAATAAGGGCCGTCAGGGCGGATATTCATCGCCCCCATCGCCGCCTTGTCCCAAATAGATGAGTCATCCTGCTCAAGAAACCAGCCTGCTTCATGAAAGGAAAGGCCGGGTACAATCATGACAACGACCTGCTTCGCTTCTGATTCTGCCGCCCACGTATCCACAGGGCAAATCAAGAAGATGACGCATAGCCATCCAATAAGCGATTTTTTCGACATTGTCCTTCCTCATTTCGACCTAATTTTCTGACATATCCACATTACCCACAAACTTATTCACATAAAAAACAGCGTATTTCCTACTATCCTTTTATTTATCCACATTATGAACAGCTTTATCCACATTTTAATTAACCACAGCTCATCCTTCGATTTTATCGTTTTTTCAGAGCTTATCCCCATTACTCACAATGATGTGGATAAATACTGTGCACAACTCGGCCGCAGTCCCTTTTTCCCACTTTACTAGCATAAAAAAACCATTTAAGGATAGCCTTTACACCCTTAAATGGTTTTAAACAAATATTTATCGCTACATTAATGATAAACCTGGGTTTCCGTTTAGTTCATAGCCTGAGAAACGCTGCTGCTTCCATCTTATACTGGCCGCCGCGCCTATCATCGCCGCATTGTCGGTGCACAGCTCGAGCGGGGGGATGATCAGCTCAACCGACGAGGAAAATTCTTTCTCCAATGCAGCACGCAATCCTTTGTTGGCCGCTACCCCTCCTGCCAACAGAAGCTGCTTAACCTCCAGCTCCTCAACCGCCCGCTTTGTCTTGCCGACGAGCACATCAATCACGCTTTGCTGGAAGCTTGCGGCGACGTCCTCGACTTTTACCTCTTCACCGCGCTGCCTGTAATTGTGAAGCGTATTAATGACAGCCGATTTCAGCCCGCTGAAGCTGAAATCGTAGGAATCACTCTCAAGCCAGGCACGCGGAAAGGAAATCGTCGCTTCTCCCGCAGCCGCCAGCCGATCAATATGCGGCCCGCCCGGATAAGGCAAGCCCAATGTTCTTGCCACTTTATCATACGCTTCGCCAACCGCGTCATCCCGGGTTTGGCCAATAATCGTAAAGCTTCCTTCCTTTTCCATGTAAACAAGCTCGGTATGGCCGCCCGAGACAACGAGCGCAAGCAATGGATACGTTAACGGCCGCACAAGCTGATTCGCGTAAATATGTCCGGCGATATGATGAACGCCGATTAAAGGAAGCCCCCGAGCAAAGGCAATCGCTTTTGCCGCGTTCACACCGATTAACAGCGCTCCGACAAGCCCCGGCCCCTCCGTCACCGCCACTGCATCAAGGTCGGAAAAGCTCACCTGCGCTTCCTTCATTGCCTGCTCGACGATCAGTGTAATCTGTTCAACATGATGACGTGACGCCACTTCCGGCACGACGCCGCCAAAACGTTTATGGCTCTCAATTTGCGAGGAGACAATGTTACTAACAATGTCTGTCCCTCCTTTGATCACAGCGGCCGATGTTTCATCACAGCTCGTCTCGATTGCAAGGATCAATTCTTCCGTTTTCATATTAGCTTCACCCACATGACTAATGCGTCTTCCAAGTTATCCGCATAATAATTTTTTCGAATTCCGCCTGGCTCAAACCCTAGCTTCCGATAAAGATTTTGCGCCACTTCATTCGATACCCTAACCTCCAGTGATAAGGTCGCCGCTCCCAGTTGTTTCGCGAAAGCCATCGCAAAACTGAGCAGCTTTTCACCTCTCTTTTGCCCGCGAAAGCGCGAATGGATGGCGATGTTTGTAATCTGAGCTTCGTCCATCACCACCCAAAGCCCGCAATACCCAATGACACGCTCTTCATATTCATACACAAGATAATGAGCAAATTGATTGGACGTTAATTCATTATGAAAAACAGCCGGATCCCACGGAACGGAAAAAGCGTCCCGCTCCACGTCCATTACGTCCTTAATATCGTCCTCTGTCATAAAGCGAATGAGTTCCCTTTCTTGTTCAATCATGCTTTTGGATCCTTTTCCATCTGGGCTTTCTGCCATTTCGCTTCCGCCTCCGCCAGCTGCAAATAATCAGGAACGAGCGCATGAGGGGACGACTCTCCTTGAAGATGGCGGCCTAATCTCGCAAGCTCAGCCGGCCGCGGTAATTGAGCAGTTCCCGGCACAAAACAGGCCCGTTCCCCTAAGCGTTCGACGATTGTCTCTTTGTGCAACGCCACATCCTGACCGATGAACAGCACATCCTGCTCCTGCTTACTCAACCATTCCAGCCAATCTGTCAGCATCAGGAGACGATCTTCTCCCCGCGGTCTGACTTCCACCCCTTCCGCTATGTAGCTCCCGGTATAAACCTGACCGCGCCGCGCATCCATCAGAGGAACGATTACACCGTGAAAGAAACGCCCCGCTTGGGCCAGCACCGCCAAACTGGATACGCCAACGACCGGAATGCCGAGCGACCACGCCATCGTTTTCGCTGTCGTGACACCGATTCTCACCCCGGTATACGAACCTGGTCCCTTGGCGACGATGATTTTCTCAAGCTCACGGGGAGAAATCTCCGCTTCTTTCATCATCTGCTCAATCGCCGGCATTAAACGAAGCGAATGATTTTTTTTCAGATTCGTCGTCAGCTCGGCAACCGTTCGTTCATCATCCGTCAGCGCCACTCCCATAATAAAGGAAGATGTATCAATTGCTAATTGTTTACTCATTCCAGCCACTCCTTACCGAGCTGCTGCTCTCGCTCTCCTGACGCTGTTACCGTCAACTTTCGGCTCGTCTCATCCAGATGATAGATCGCAATACTGAGATGATTCTCTGGCAACTGCTCTTCAATCCTTGTCGGCCACTCAACCACCGAAACGCCTTCACCATAAAAATATTCCTCTAAGCCGAGCTCCTCCGCTTCGTCCTCCATTCGGTACACATCCATATGATAGAGCGGTAACCGCCCTTGATATTCTTTAATGATGGTAAAGGTCGGACTATTTACGACTCCCTTTACGCCAAGACCTTTGGCCAGCCCTTTTGTAAAGCTCGTTTTTCCGGCTCCTAAATCTCCTGCCAGCGTAATGACATCACCTGCCGCCACCAGCTGACCTAGCCGCTCCGCCAATCCCGCGGTTTCATCAGGACTGCGGGTCACCACTGTCCATTCCTGCATCTTCTTCACCTGCGCTTTTAAAAATGATTATAGCCTTGCTTCTCCAGTTTTTTCAGCTGACCGTTGTGCCTTAAAAAAACACCCGGCTCTCCTTCTTCGATATGTCCCACTTCAAAAAAAGAGAGCTGCCTGGCCGAAAAACGTTCCTTTAATTCCTTTACATCAGCGGGCGCTGCTGCTCCGAGCAGAACATAATCCTCCCCGCCATACAGCGCCCAGTCAAGCCGTTGTTGAAAGGAATGCTCGTCCATGCCAGGATGAAACGGAAGGGAATCAGCGCCAATGACAATCGACACACCACTCGCTTCTGCTATTTCATACGCTTCACTAGCGACCCCATCACTAATATCATTTAACGCCACTCGTCCGGCAAATCCCGCGAACAGACCAGCTTGCTCGACATGAGGAGAAGGCTCCTGATGAGCTTTCACCAATGCCAGCTCCTTCTCCGAAAAACTCCCCGTTCTGCCCCTTTTCAGCAACAGTTCCAGCCCGGCTGCTGAAGATCCGACATAGCCTGTCAGAAACACAAGATCTCCCGCCCGTGCATCATGACGATACTTGGCCTTTGTGCGCTCCACCTGACCAATTACTGTGATCGTCAGCACAAGCGCCGCAGGAGTAGAAACCGTATCACCGCCGATTAAATCCATTCTATATTCCGCTGCCAGTTCCTCCATGCCCTGATAAATCTCACGCAGTTCTTTTTCATTCCATGATTCAGGAACCGCTATCGATACAAGATAAAAGGCCGGCGTCGCCCCCATTGCAGCGAGATCGCTAATATTGCTGGCGAGTCCTTTTACACCAATCTGATAAGGGGAGAGCGTATCACGCCGAAAATGGACCCCCTCGACGAGAGTATCTACACAGACAACCTGGTCCGCCTGCCCTGAAGTTTTGTACACAGCGGCATCATCACCGATCCCTTTGATTAAAGAAGGCTGCTGAGCCTGACTCGGCATAATACTGTTGATGAAAGCAAATTCATCCATCTTTACGACTCTCCTTTATCCAGGCTAGAACTTTTCAAAATTTATGAACCTCATCTCTCTTCTAGTTTATCCGATTTCATGCGAAATGCCTATTTCCTGTCCGAACATAAGAAAAAAACCGAAACAATCCGCTTCGGTTTTTGGTATTGCGGGGGACGGATTTGAACCGCCGACCTTCGGGTTATGAGCCCGACGAGCTACCAGACTGCTCCACCCCGCGTCGTTAAAAAGTTATTGAATGATGCTTTTACATAGAAGATTAGAACTCTCCTCTTCCCGATTATTCAAGGAAGCTTTCATGCGTCGAGCTTACTTATTCTCTCAACTGCATTATGTAACATGTATGACCTTAATGAAAGTATGGCCAACTTGTTCATCTTTTATGCAGAACAGCCCGGCAACGTCCTACTCTCACAGGGGGAAGCCCCCAACTACCATCGGCGCTGAAGAGCTTAACGACCGTGTTCGGCATGGGAACGGGTGTGACCTCTTCGCTATCGCCACCGGACTGTCTCTGACACAAGATCCATAATACCATATTGAGCTTATCACTTCAAGCTTTTTATCAACAAAAAGATTTATTCACAAAATGTACAAAAAACTTGATAATGATAGCGCTTACATGTTATGATATAAACAAGAAAATTCACAAAACATTCACTTTTACAAAAAGGGGGAGAACAGTATGCTAAAAAAAATGATGAATCCATTTCGGGTGATGTTACTTACACCGGTTGGTCTGTTACTCGCTGTGTTAGTTCTTCCAGTCCTCATCGCTACAGATGATGTACCACTTCTGCAGCAGTTCTTTGAATATTTACATCAATACGACTAATGGTCTCTAAATATGAATGGGGTGATCATCAGGGAAAACATCCCTTTTGACCACCCCATTTTCCTACCTGTTTACTCAATTTCCTTCCTTAGAGGAAGCCTTACAAATCATTCAGAAAAAGGGAAATCATTTCCGCGGCTTCAGCCCGTGAGCTATTCGCTTTCGGCTGAAACTCTTCTTCCGTCGCTTTCATCCAACCCAGATCAACAGCATATTGAGCAGCGGCCTTCGCATAACCACTAATCTGCTCATCATCCATAAATTCAACTTCGCTTGTTTCTACTGTTTCTTCATTTATATAGTGAAAAGCTCTAGTAAAAATGACTGCCATTTGTTCTCTTGTAATAAACTCCTCCGGCGCAAATAGATGATCGGCTGTTCCATTCACGATCCCGGCTTCATAAGCGGCTTGGATAAGCGACGCATTTTCTCCATGAACGTCAGTAAACGTTCCTGATTGATCACTTGGCTCCAGCCCAAGCCCGCGACTCACCATTACGACCAGGTCTTCTCTTGTCAAAGTCGCCGCTGGGCGAAATTCTCCGGCATCAATTACTTCCCTTTCCAACAATTCCATAATATATGAATAAGCCTCATGTTCCTGATCAACATCAGGAATTGGTGTCGGCTCCCCAAGTTGTTCTTGAATCTCATACACTGCCACCGTACCTGAGATTTCATGGGTCGCCGATAGGAGTGGATATCCGGTCGGACTATCTGCTGCGTCAATAAAAACAAGGCCTTCCGGCGAGACATCTCCGCCAACATCTACAGTAAAGTCCCGGCTGGAAATCATCGTCACAAATTCGGAAGCTTCCGGATCTGTCACATCATAGACCATAATTGCTCCAAAACGCTCTAAGGCGGTAAAAGCATAGATGGAATCGCCAATCTGCCCGGTCACAACAGTTTCCGGCTCAGGACCTTTTGCATCGCTCCGCCCATCAAACTGCAACTTATCATTCGTCGTGTTAAAATGTTCAGGCATAGCTTCTGCCATTATCTGTTCAAATTCAGCCCCACTGTCATAGACCAGTTCCATCGTATCGGCGTTAAAAATGGAAAAGCTTCGCCCACCAAAAGAGTAGAGAGCTTCATAAATACCTTGATCATTTTTTCCATTCTCCGCTGTAACGAGTGTATCCTCCATGCTTTCAAGTAGTCCTGCTTCAACGAGTTCATCAAGCTCTTCTTGTGAATATCCTTGATAATGCTCTGCATTTAACTCAATTTGATCAAGTATCTCGCCGATTTTCACTTCTTCGGAATAGGCATCATAGTCACGGGCGTCCCCTTCATTCGGAGTCACAATATAGGTTTGGCCATTCACGCTAAAAGTATCAATCGCATCCGGCATCCGCCAGCCAAGTAACGGCAGGTTTTCAATATTGATTTCGCCATCCTCTTTCCCGTCCAGTTCATTACCAGGAATCGAATGATCCTTTTCCCCTAATCCTTTAACTGCTGTTACTTTCTCCGCTTGTAAATCAATAATCGCCACAGCGTTATTTTCCTGCAAAGCTACATAAGCCGTGCTGCTGTCCTCACTGACAACAATGTATTCAGGTTCGATTTGTTGTTCTACACTGCCTTTTGAGGAAACACGTACGTTTTCATCAAACAGCTTTTCATCAAACAGAAGCGTATTCACGTTTAATGAACTCTCGGCTGCTACCCCGGCTGTCAGATCAATGATCGAAACTGATCCTTCCGGGTCGACACTATAATCATCGTTGGGCTCTCCTTCATTTGCGACAAGCGCTTTCGTACCATCCGGCGAAAACGTCACCATATCCGGCAGTGCTCCGACTTGAACATGGGTAAGATAATCGCCTGATTTCGTTAAAAATACAATATAGCCTGGATCTGTCTTCGGATTACTGACAACTGCCAAAGCAATGAGATCCTCACTCGGGTGTGAAGCTACACTTGTAATATCCTCCACCTGCTCAAGACCGAAATCAGCTACATGAATACGGCGGATTGATTCTATTTGGCGAAACTCTCCGGAAGTTAGCACGGCAAACGACAAAATATCCAACCCTGCTTCCGCCCCGTTTGTCACAAAAGCTTTTTGACTTGCAGCATCGTAGGCAAGAATCTCCGTCCCGCCTTCTCCCGCTCGACTGTCGTACTGGGCGAGCTGTGACACGTGAAGTCCTGTTTGACCATATTGAACAAATGGTGGTGCTTCCGCCAGTACATGATAAGGCTGAACTGAGAATAAAAGTGTTCCTGCTAATGTGAGTCCTGTTAAAAGTTTTTTCAATGTTTTCTTTCCTTTCTTTCCTTATATTTCAGTTTTTATCATACTGAACGAATGTAAAGGAAAGATTAAGCTATGCTAATGTTTGTCTAAAGATTGAGCACAAAAGGACCGCGCCAAAAGGTTGGTTGTTTTACCTCTTGACACAGCCCCTAATGCTAACTAGTTTTGTCCCTCTCTCATTTCGACTGAGCTAAAGTGATCGCGCGCTGAAAAGCTTCAATAATATCACGTTCATCTTCTATTCCGACCGAAATACGAACAAGTTGTTCTCCAATCCCCAGCTCCTGTCTTAATTTCTCTGGAATCGTTCGATGCGAAGTCCGGATTGGATACGAGACCGTCGTTTCAACGCCCGCCAAAGTCGGTGCAATTTTTACCCATCCAAGCGACTTGAAAAAGGTCTCGACGTTAACGGTTTGCTTAAGATCTATACTTACCATCGCCCCGTTCCCTTTCTCGGAAACATCCTTTGGATAATAAACACGGGAAACGCCTTCGTTTTCCTCCATCGCGGCAGCCAAAGCAGCCGCATTTGCACTCTGCCGTTCCATGCGAATGCTTAACGTCTTTAATCCTCTGCATGCCAGCCAAGCTTCAAATGGCGTTAAATTACTTCCAAACGTAACAATTTTTGCTCTGGCTGCATCGATTAATGACTGCTCTCCAGCCAATACACCCGCTGTCACATCACTGTGACCCCCGATGTATTTTGTCGCACTATGCACAACGAGATCAGCGCCCAGCTTGATCGGCTGTAGCAAATACGGCGTTGCGAATGTATTATCAATGATCGTCTTTATCTTTTTCGCTTTCGCCAGTTGAATGACCTCTGCCAGCTGCTCTACGCGAAGGAGCGGATTCGTGATCGACTCGGTATAGAGCAAAACGGTTTTTTCAGTGATCGCGTCTTTTACGTCATCCAAATTTTTAAAGGAAACGAAGCTTACTTCAATATCAAAGTTCGCCAGCTCTTGGGCAAAGAGAGTATACGTCCCACCGTACAAATCATCTGAAGCGATAATGTGATCTCCCTGTTTCGCGATAGCAAGAATCCCTGCCAAAATGACCGCCATTCCGGAAGCCGCCGCAACCCCATCATCGGCTTCTTCTAATAAAGCAACTCCTTTTCCAAGATCATCAGTATTAGGGTTACTGTAGCGAGTATATAAATACTCCTTCTCCCCTTCATAAAAGCTTTCCATATCATCGAGATCGGTGAATACGAAAGCTGAGGTCTGATAGATCGGCTTTGCCTTACTCATATTTCGCGCTTTCTCTTTTTTTTGAAAATGAACCGTTCTCGTATTAAAATGTGACTCTTTCATCTTCCCCACTCCTTATCGCTTTTATCTCATTACCATAAATCCGGTCATAAACAAACAAATCGATCCGAAAATCGACAACCCCATATAAAGAAACAGATGCAGCCATCGTCTTTGCTGATACAATTGAACAGCCTCTACACTAAAAGTCGAAAAAGTCGTAAATGCACCGAAATAACCGAGGGCCAGAAAAAGAAATAACGGCTCTTCATAAGCTTGAGGAATTTGTTGAAAATAAGCTCCATAAAAAAAACCCAGCCCAAATGAACCTAGAACATTTACAATCAACATTGCCAAAGGGAAAGGTTGAGAGACAAGCTTTTTCATAATGTAAAGTCCCAAGACATAGCGGGACACCGCCCCTGCTGCTCCTCCCGCGCTGGCAAACAGTAACGCAAAGTTCAATTCAGCTTCACCTCTCTTCCCCTTTTAGCTGCCAACTTTTGGCCAAGTAAAAGGCCGGCTAACGCACTCATCACGCCTCCAAAGACTGACAGCAGCAAGTAGAGAAAAGCAGGCAACCATTGTGCCTCTAACAGCAAAGCCGTACTGTCGGCAGCAAGGGTCGACATCGTCGTGAAGCCCCCGCATATCCCAACTCCGAGGCCAACTCTCAGCCATTCGCGGCGCTGCCGGGACAAAAACCAGCCAGTCAACGCCCCCAATGCAAAACTGCCTGTTATATTTTCAATTAATGTTCCCATTGGAAAACTGCTTGTCAGTAAATATAAATTGACATAATAGCGAAGCAAAGTGCCAATGGCTCCCCCTGCCGCAACTGCCCCAATATTTTTCATCACAGAGATCTTCATCCTATCCCCACCCTTGCGAATAGTACGATTTTAACGTATGAAAGGATCAAGTGACAAGTCTTTTTGCCATCCCCTCCATTTAGGAGCGTACTTTATCGCCTGGCAACCAGAGAGCAACACGATTTCCTTCGCACTTACTCATGCAGCTCCATCAACTTTTTCATTTCCTCATACACAAAAAAAGCACAATCCGCTTGGATTGTACTTTATCGCCCGGCAACGTCCTACTCTCACAGGGGGAAGCCCCCAACTACCATCGGCGCTGAAGAGCTTAACGACCGTGTTCGGCATGGGAACGGGTGTGACCTCTTCGCTATCGCCACCGGACTTTTGATCTTCAGATTACCTTGTTAGGTTCTCTTTGATCAATCTATATCGGGGAAAATCGCAATGGCTCCGTACGCTACTCGTCTAGAGTGGAGAACCCCACTCCTCTCTAGACTTTGAAAAACTTGTAGCGACTCCGCACATTGCTGCGTCCATGTCCCGAAAAGGCAGGGACATGGACTTGATTCTTTCAAAACTAGATCATGATTGTGCAAGTGCCAAGAATTGCTTGGATAAGTCCTCGACCGATTAGTATCTGTCAGCTCCACGTGTCGCCACGCTTCCACACCAGACCTATCAACCTCATCATCTCTAAGGGGTCTTACTGGATTACCTCCATGGGAAATCTCATCTTGAGGGGGGCTTCATGCTTAGATGCTTTCAGCACTTATCCCGTCCACACGTAGCTACCCAGCTATGCTCCTGGCGGAACAACTGGTACACCAGCGGTGTGTCCATCCCGGTCCTCTCGTACTAAGGACAGCTCCTCTCAAATTTCCTGCGCCCGCGACGGATAGGGACCGAACTGTCTCACGACGTTCTGAACCCAGCTCGCGTACCGCTTTAATGGGCGAACAGCCCAACCCTTGGGACCTACTTCAGCCCCAGGATGCGATGAGCCGACATCGAGGTGCCAAACCTCCCCGTCGATGTGGACTCTTGGGGGAGATAAGCCTGTTATCCCCAGGGTAGCTTTTATCCGTTGAGCGATGGCCCTTCCATGCGGAACCACCGGATCACTAAGCCCGACTTTCGTCCCTGCTCGACTTGTAGGTCTCGCAGTCAAGCTCCCTTATGCCTTTGCACTCT